>NZ_WRFL01000014.1:0-42788 GCF_009778815.1 Candidatus Bathycorpusculum sp. | reverse complement strand
TGTATAGGTGGTAGTAGAGAAATATCAGAAGCAGTCTGTCGGTTAGGTTGAGTTTGAAGGGCTGGCCGGCTCCTATGGCTCGTTTGCGGTTCTCTTGGGTTAGGCGTTTTTGTTCGTAGGTTTTATATTTTTGGGTTATTTGTTGGTTTAGGGTGTTGAATTCTTTGAGTGTGAGGCCTGTGAAGTTCTTGAAATGTTCGGGATGTTTAGATAATATGGCGTAATTTAGTACACAAATACCTTAAAACCCAAATAAAGCGCCTGTACGCTAATAAAACCTCCGATTCATTGTTATTAAACGCGTGGTGTCGCAGACATTTATAAGGTTGATGTCAAAATAAGTGTTTGCTGTTTTAAATTGGCAGACTCTCTATTTCAACCCTAGCATAATCAATATTTTGAAACTGTTCCGAAAACGCTAAACATAATCTGTCTTGTGTAAAACCACCTAAACAGGCAAAGCGTGTGCGTTATCTCTTTGTTTAACTATTGCGTTTGTTTTGAGGCGTTATGGGTTCAAATGAGGGTTATGTGTACAGTTAGATGGAACTCGAATATTATGGAGTGGTGCCGAGGGCTAACTGACGTTGGTCGTTTGAAGGGTCAGTCGCAATTGACAAATTTATGTTAGCTTTTAACATATGCTGAAGTAAATAACACAGCTGATTCTGTTTACTGATTTGACTGCGGATATGTTTGTTGTTATCTGATGGATTCGTAGCTGGAGGCGTGTAGGCGTTTGAAGGCGTAGAAGTAAATGTAGTTTTTCCACCATATCCGATAGCTTTTGAGTACGCCCCACTGTTTTAGGCGGCGGCTGGATTCAAACACCGGTGAGGAGAGGACTTTTATTTTGCCTAGTTTTGAGGCGTTTATGAGCAGTTCGGTGATTTCCATCATGCAGAGGGTTTCGTTGAAGCCTCGGATTTTTTCAAAGGTGTCGCGTCTGATGGCCATGATGTCGCCGCGGTTATAGAATCCGATTAGAAATGGTAAAAATGCGCAGGCTCTGATAAATGCGCAGTCCAGTACGTAGAATATTTTGGCTGAAACTGTTAGTTTTGCTTGTCCGATGGGCATGACAAATGAGATTGTTGAGACTGCTTTTTTATTTTTAAAAATGTTGAAGAGATCTTTTAGGGTATTTCTTTGTAGCAGTGTGTCGGCGTCCATGAAAACTAGTATTTGGCCTGTGGCTTTGGCGGCGCCATAGTTACGTGCTTTGGGTAGGCCTTGTGTTGCTAGGTGGTGTACTTTTGGGGTAAATTGGCGGGCGATATCGGCGGTGTTTTCGGTGCTACTATCCACCACGATTAACTCGGTGGTGATGTCGTCTTTTTTTGCTTCTTTTATGGCGTGTTGCAGATGGGTTAAGGTGTTTGCTATGTAGTGCTTTTCGTTTTTTGTTGCTATAATAATTGATAAATCACACATACCGGTTCCCTGTGGATTTTTGCCGTTGCCTCTCTCTTTTCTCTATTGTTCAGATAGTTGTTGTAGTATAATTGTTTGCTTACTACATTAACCAACTGTTTATCGTCTGTATTAGTGTTTGCTTGGTTGCTCTTGATTTGCGTATTGGGTTACTTGTTTGGTACTTGGATTGGTCCTGGTGCTGTGCCTTCTGTGTAGGTGCCATATACAAAGCCGTTGTTTAATTCTATTTGGGCATCTGCATCCTTGAGTGTAATGGCTCAGGAGTTAGGGTAAAGTTTATTATTGCTTGAATATGAGCGTCTTCCCAGATTGTTGGGTTGTTTTCGTCTGCTTGATCTGCTGTTGTTGCTAAATTAATGTAGGCGTAAGGGACTGTGACAGTGAACCAAGGTGCGATTTGAGCTTTAGCTCCGCCTGTCTCCCGGTCATAAGGTACTGTATGGGCATGATGATGACTGTTGCTATTTCGATCACTATGGCAAAAATGATTAAAGCAATTACTGCCCTTCTCTTGCTCTTCATTGCTTTTTCACTATCTATACTACTTTCCACTGAAGTATATAATCTTCCCCAAAACAACCCGTCCAAGACTTTTCTGAAAACAAAAATAGCGTAATCTGTAGATAGCTAACGTTATGAGGCAAATAAACAGGAAAGGGAATGGCTGGTGGTGTTAGCGCCAGTTGATGTTTACTGATAGGTCTTTGGCGTTGTTAAATTTTAGCCGCATGCTGATTCGACCGGGGTTAAACATGTCCAGATCCATCTCTTCTGCTGATAGATTTTTTGCTCCTCCGCTAAGATCGATCGATTTGCTATATTTATCTTGGATTAGGATCAAAAACATTTCTCCCTCTGCAATATTGCTGTCTATTGTGAGTTTATTTAAATCTTGTTGCGTTAGATCGCAGTAAATGGTGCTATAACCCTGTGCGCTCTGAGCGGAAAATGTCCAGATACTATTGGTGTGAGTTTCAAACATCATTGGAAACATGCCTGAGTAGTGATCTACCCCGTTATTGACCATTTTAACACAAAGATTGCGCCAATCATGCTGGCCACCACTACCCCTACCACAATAATGGCCGCCAAAAACACTGGCTTTATCTTCTTTTTTGAATTTGAATTTTTTTCTCCATTGATTTGCCCTCTGATTTCTTGTCCTATACTGACAGGCGATATATAGCGTATGTTCTGCTCGGCTCCTTTTTTGGTTGGTGGATGGAAGATAGTTGGTTTTGGGCCGCTAGGTTATTAGGGTGGGTTATGCAGAGTTTTTGAGGTTAGTTATGTCTAAAGCAAAAATTGGCGTTTCAATGTTTTATTGTGTGGGTGAGTCTTTTAACCGTATGGTTAAGCGTCTTGATACCCACGATACCAAATATATCGAGCTCTTTGATGATGCCACCCATGATTTAAGTAAAGCTCGTATTGTTCAGTTAAGAGAAGTTGCCAAGTCTTATGGCTTAACTTATTCTGTTCATGCTCCCTTCTCAGACATAAACATCGGCTCCATAATAAAACCCATGCTCAATGCCTCTCTTAAACGTCTCAAACAATCCCTTCTCAATGCCAGCGCCATAGATGCCAAGATGTGGGTTTTTCACCCTGCCCAGCGCACAGGTATTGGTCAATTCTATCCGGATGCTGATTTTAAAAATATGTGCCAAAGCATCGAGCTACTCTACACCCAAGCTGAAGAGTTAGGGGTTAACATTTCTTTGGAAAATATGCCTGGAAAATACTGGTTTTTAATGAGCACCCCTGAAGAATTCCGCCGTCTATATCGCGAAACTAGTTTGCCTGTGGGCATAACTTTGGATTTGGGGCACGCTAACTTGGAAGGTCAAGTTCAGCCCTTTATCGATGAGTTGGCCGACAAAATTGTGCATATCCATGCCAGCAACAACTATGGCACTGATGATCAGCACAATGGCGTAGATGAGGGAACCATTGATTTTGTTGGATTTACCGATGCTCTTAAAAAAATTGGTTATGATAAAACCGTTGTTGTGGAATCTATAACTAATGTACCTCAAAGTATTGCCCGTCTAAAGCAGCTACTCGCTTAGCGGCAACTCGAGGCTCAGATAATCCTCTGCTAATATGCTGTTTGGAAACACTTTTTTTGCCTGTTCCAAAAGTAAACTGCCATCTGAGTAACGGGCGCTTATATGTGATAGAACTAGACATTTCGCTTGGGCCGTTTTTGCCTGCTCGGCAGCTTGGCTAGCTGTTGAATGTCCATCGGTATCTGCTTTTTCTTTTAGAGCATCATCAAAGGTCGCATCATGAATAACCAAATCCGCCTTGTTTGCAAACTCGCCAAACCCCGCAAAAGGTTTGGTGTCGCCGGTGTAGATGATTTTTCTCCCCTGACGCATAGGTCCCATCACATCACTTGGTTTAACTATGGTGCCGTTTGGAGCCGTGACTTCTTGGCCACTTTGGAGCTTAGACCACAATTCACCTTCCGCAATTCCCTGAGTTCTTGCCTTGTTGGGGTAGAATCTGCCCGGACGTAGCTTTTCTATAAATGCAAAACAGTAACCCTCAACAGTATGGTTTGATTTTATGACCCTGACCTGATATTTCTCTTGATCACAAATGATACCCTCAGAAAGAATTTCATTGATCTCTACAGGGTAGGTTAGGCCAAAATTGAGGGTTTCTTTGGTACAGATTAAAAAATTTTTGAGACCAGAGGGGCCATAAACTTGCAGGGGTTCTTTACGATCCATAAGGGCCATTGTCTGCAGTAACCCTGGTAAACCTAACACATGGTCACCGTGAAGATGGCTGATAAAAATTTTCATTCTGCGGTGAAAGCTGACTTTAGCTGCTATCATCTGATGCTGTACATTTTCACCGCAGTCAAACATCCACTGCTCAGGCGGACACTGCACTACCACACAAGGCAAGCTCCGCTTCAAAGTAGGGACACTACCACTTGTTCCTAAGAACACAACCTGTAAACTCATAACCCATCTACCTTCTCTAACACTATTGACTGTGCAGACTGTAAATTTGGCCAACCAGTCAGTCAGTTAGATAGTGTGTTGGCCGTTAACTCTACAGCACACTTTGCTCTGTTATATATCAGCGTACCAAAAAGGATTTTAGAATATCGGTGGCCTTTTTGAAAACCTGAAAAAAGAAGCAACATATCCAAATACCCAAAAATGGGTCCAAAAGAAAAGTTTTCACTCAGAGAGCGAAATGTTGGTGCAATGATTTCCATAAGAAAGTGAAAGGGCAAAAAACCTATGCAAAAATATGCGAAATGTCAAATGTCCATCAAAGAACTCTTAGACTTCAAAACTGCTATCGTCACTATTGTCTGCTTTTATCATGCCGCTTCATTTTCTCGTAAGTGCTCAAATTTATGTCATCCCTAAGGCGATAGCAGTTACTTGTTGATATGATTGTAACTACTATTTTAAATTTTTGAGTTCGGCTGTTTATAATTTGTTTTGTTATTGCCCCATAAATTGGCTTTCACCTTAAGAGTTAACGCTCAAAGAAGCATTATAAAAAATAGTGAACATCACCAAAAAACTGACAGAAAAAAGAATCATGCATAAAGTTGCCTGAACCAGAAAAGAATACTGTTAATGTATTTGTGAACTTGCTTTATTTAGTGTTCAATATGAGCTCTCAAAATCAAAGTCTGAGCCGCGATTTTGAGGAAAGGCTCCAGACACAGACAGGTGAGTCCCACTTTCGGAACCTTTCAAAACTACGGACACCCGTCGGTTAAAAGAATCCAAGAAATGCTGTTTTTGATGTAATAGTGATGCGCACTAAACGAGTTCTGTTAGCTTTCGAGTAACAAATCAAAGGGGTGAAAACAGGGAAAATCTTGACAACATTATTAGTTGCATCAGTGCCCTAAGGAACAAACATGCACAATAAGAGTTTTCATAGCAATAGAGCACCCTAAACAGCAGGTAAATTATTTTGAATCAACGCAAATCAAGCGTTAAACGAGCATCATAGGCACAAAATTGCCGTGTTCCAGTATTTGGCCAACGGTCAAAACAAAGCAACCTGCTCAACGTTCGTGTGTTTGTCGTGTAATTGGTTCAGGTGTAGATAGCTCCTTAGTATGGAAATCCTTTTCGTCCTCCAAAAGATCACGCATGGTTGCCATCGCTAATGCAATTTCCTCCAAAACTTTCACAGTGTCCTTTCCCTCCTTCGCAAGGATCGCTACGGCCTCTAAATCTCTTACAACCCCTGTCAATTCCAAAAGTGAAAATACGTGAAGTAAATGATTCACTATTTTAAATAGCGGTTTCGCTTTGCCATAAAAATCTCCCCAAAAGCAAATTATTTACAAATTCTGCAGTTGAAAATAGGATGGACAATTTCTGCACCTTGGTCGTTGCCGTGGCTGCGAGGTACGTAGAGCCCAGACTGGCGATTGTTACGCCATATCCGATTGTTTCTGCCAGTTTCCACCAAAACGCTGTATCATACTCATCTTTGAGATGAAATAGAGCTGAAGCAGGCACCTCGATATCTTTTCCGTCATCAGGCATTATCACCCTAACCATCAATGTTTCAGGTATAAGTATTCCGTCCCCAATAAAAGCACCCATAACATAATTGCCCTCATCAAGTCCTCTATCCACATAATGATACAGCTGTGATACAGTCAATTTGACACGCATCATTCCTCCTTCTTCTCGACTAACTTCCATTGGGGTAGCTGATATATGATTATATGTGGGTTTTATATAGATAAAAGTCATATGTCCGCCAGGTGGGGGGTATACGTAGGACGCATGATTTGATGATTTCTGAGAGTCTTTAGCTTCTTCTTGGTTTTGAATTATTTTTGTGCCTAATTGATTTTGTTGTTGAAAATGCCCTAATTCGTGTCTGAGGAGGTCTGTACCTTTTTGGGTGTTTGGAGCAAAATGGTTTTTTCCAAAATAGATATCTTGCCCGTAGCAAGTTGCTTTGGCATTTAATGCACCTGTTAGATTGACAGCATAATTGTCTGTGTGCACTCGAACGGAGCCAAAGTTGTAACCAAAATCAGTTTCCATTCTTGCTCTTGTTTTGCTGTCAAGCGCTTCACCGCCGCCTGAAGTACCTAATCGACCTATCAGCGCTTTTCTTTCAGACGCAACAGCCGTCGGATCGTTTATGGGCAGGTCACAAAAATTATATGCATAGCGTCCATATTCGGGGGTACTTTGTTGAGGTTTCATTAACTCTGAGACTGTAAAACTACTGCAACCGCTACTATCTGCTTTTTTATCAGGTTGCTTCGCTTTTTCATAAGTATTCAAAGTTATGTCACCTCTAAGGTGATAGCATTTACCTTATTGTTATGATTGCAACAGTTATTTTAAATTTTCGAGTGTTAGCCATTTACCCGGACTCGAAAAAACGCTTATAAATATACTTGAACTTATTCTCTTTAGTGTTTAAAATGAACTCTCAAAACCAAAGCCGTGATTTTGAGGAAAGGCTCCAGACACAAACAGATGAATCCCACCCCCTGCATCATTATATATAAATACGTAAGGGGTTGTCCAATGGTCGTAAACCACCTGAGACAAAATTTAGTATTAATTTTAAAAATGAGACTGGTTGTTTTTGCTGAGCTTAGATGATATACCCGGTAGTGTTTTGGTTCTCTGGATTTTATGTTGCAGTTTCTGATCAACATATGTTGTGGTTATGTTGTTTTTTTGTAGACGACGATTTCTCTTGTTAGTGACCGGTGGATATATACTGTGTGTGCTTCTAGTTTTTTGAATCCCAAGTTTTCGGCAAATCCTCCAATTTCTTGGGATATGTGTTCGATTTCTCCTGTTTGTTTTAGCTTTATAGGAAGTGCAATGCATATTCTTTGTCCTGGACTTAGCAGGGTGTGTATTTCGGTCATTACGTCTTTGACTAGCTGCATGGTTGTTGCTTTTAGGGTGCTTGATGAGCGGCCATAGGGTGGGTCAGTTACAACTGCATCAACTTTGCAGAGGGGAATTTTTCTGGAGTCTCCCCAGATCAGGCCCTCGGCGTCAATGCCAAAGTGTGCGAGGTTTTTTTTGGTGCCCCTGATCATTCGTTTTTGTGCGTCTATTCCGATTGCGCGGCAGCCGATATATGTGGCCTCTATAAGGGAGGTGCCTGTGCCGCAGAATGGATCTAACAATATTGATTCGGTTTTGGTGTGTGCTAAATTAACCATGCATCGGGCCATCTTTGATGGCATGGCTGAGGGATGGAAGAATGGTTTTTTGCGGGGCCGGCGCTCTGAAAACGTTTTTGAGGTGATATCGGTAAGTTTTAGACCCAAGATCAGTTTATCGTTGGTGATTATCCCCATAAACGTTTTGTCGGGATTTTTGAGGTTGACTGTGGTGCCGGGGGTTTGGTTTAGGATTTGTTTGCCCAGCTTGATCTCAAGGGTCATGGTGTTGATTTCGCTGTCCGCATAGTTTTTAATGCGGTTGATGCGCACGGCAAAGCTCTCGCCGTTTTTTAGCACAGAGGTGAAGTCGGTTTTGGTGGTTGTGTTGAGTATGGCTTCATAGTTGGCGTCTGCGATCAGGAGTTCTTGGGCTGAGACTCGGGTGTAGGCTGAGCGGATCTGAACTGCTTTAACACTCTCCAGATCAGCTTCTAGACGCAGGACTTGGTCGAGTGTTTGGATGTTTGTTGTGGGGTAGCCTTCGGCTTCTAGGATTGCTCTAACTTCTGCGGCTGGCAGAGTAGCGTTTTCGCCTGAGAGCAGAAAGAAAAGCGGCGTTATCACTAAATTACTGCGTCCTTAGGGCTTGACTAATAAGGGGTGCTAACGAAACTTGACTGGCTGCTCCAACAACACTATCGGTGCCCACGATTTCCTCAACTCCCGCGTCTAGGATGCGTTTTTGTGCGTCGCCTATGAGTAATCCGTGGACGCAGCCGCAAAAGATGTGTGCGGCTCCTTGTTCTTTTAGAATTTTTGCCGCACCCACAATAGTACCCCCTGTACTTATGATATCATCTAATATGATGACGGTTTGGTTCTTCACATTTAGGCCCTCTGCAGTTTGCACAGTTTGGCCGGTGTGTCGATCGCGGGTTTTGCTTAGATGCCCCGCATCACCACCCAAAACTGTTTGGGCTTGCTGGGCAATATACATCGCCCCCTTATCAGGCGCTAGGGCATATGCGCCTCTGTAGCCTTTTTGGACAAAATAATCTGCAATAAGCCCCACAGCACTAAGCGACTTTGCCGGAAAAGGAAACTGGGCTAAGGTCTGCTCAGAGTGAATATTTAGGGTGAGTAGCTCATCGACACCTGCGGCTTTAAGCATACGCGCCAGTGTTTCAATACTTATCCCCTCCCCGGAGAGAAAAATCTTGTCTTGGCGCGCATAGGCCAAATACGGCACAACCGCACTCACTTTAGTGGCGCCGCCGCGTTTTGCGCAGTCTGCCAAAAATGCAAGTTGCAAAAGTCGCCCATCTTGAGCCGGCGGACAAGTCGTTTGAATAATAACCACCTCCTCACCCAAAACCTCCCCGTCGAGGCGGACATAGGATTCGCCATCAGGAAAAATCTTTGAAACCACCGAAACACATGCAATACCACTTTGGGCTGAAACAGCCTCAGCAAGAACCGTTGATGCCGGACCACAGATAATCTTCATATTATTCCTTCTGTGCTGCTTGTAGAATACCGCTTAGGTTTTAAGCATTATCCACAAGCTTTCTAGTACTCCATCACGGCATTGCACATTATTGTATATCCTTAGAAAATCTGTTAAAGATATGCATAAGAATATATCCCCATTTGCGACTACGTTATAAACATATGAACACAGCTCAGATACTCTCTGAGATGCAACAGGCCCTGCGTGATGCTGAGGCTCTATTTCACAGCGGCGACTATACAGGTTCAGCTGAATGCTACACCCATGCTCTAACACTTAGCGCCTCTCTACCCAACGATACCCCCTTTGACCGTTCCCGCTTTGAAGCCTCCTGCCAAGCCGGCTTATCTGCAGTATTTGGCCGCCTAGATAAACCGTTTGAGAGTTTTGCAGCTGCCAACAAAGCCCTGGTCTTCTATGAAGCAAATGGTGAACAATACCCCGCTGATATTGGCCGCTGGCTAATGGCCATTGTCAATCAAGGAACCGCCCTAGCCGCTTTTCACTGTTTTGATGATGCCCACGCCGCCTTTAGACGCGCCAAAGAACTCTTCATAAGCAAAGGTCTAGACACCCCCCAAAATAAAACCTGGCTCACCATGGTTGAGGGAAACATTACCACCCTAAGCGCACACCTAGCCAAAGAGGGGGGGTCCTAAATATTATGAATATCTGGCGCTACCTCCCGCTCTCCACTTATTTTGCGGCCCAAAACATGGCTATCGATGAAGCCATCTTGGCCGCCCGTATCGATGACAAAGTTCCCAATACCCTGCGCCTCTACCGCTGGAACCCCTCTGCAGTTAGTATAGGCCGAAACCAAACCCTCCAAACTGAGATCTACTCTGAGGCGGCCTCTGCTTTAGGCGTGGATATGGTTAGACGTATAAGCGGTGGCGGCGCAGTCTATCACGACTTTGAAGGCGAAATCACCTACAGTGTTGTTGCCAAAGCCTCTGATTTGGACAACAACACCACCGTTGCCGCCGTTGTTGATCCCGCTCTGATCTATACCAAAATTTATGGTGCTCTAAGTGATGCCCTGCGCCTCTTAGGAGTCCCTGCCGACTACAACACCGGCGATGCTAAAAACTGTCCCAACCTCACCGTTTTGGGTAAAAAAATCAGCGGCAGTAGCCAAATCATCAGCCGCGGCGTGGTTCTACAACACGGCACTATACTTATCGCCCTTGATCTACCCCAAATGTTTCGCGTATTAAAACTCAAAGATGTAGACTGCACCCAAGCTGTCGAGATCGCTAAACCCAAACTCACAAGCATCCAAACCGAGCTGGGACACAAAATCAGCCCCTCAACAGTTGCCAACGCCCTAGCCCAAGGATTCAAAGCAATACTAAAAATCCAACTCCAAGAAAACCAACTCAGCCCCGAAGAAAAAAATGCGGCAGAAAAACTTGAAGAAAAATACCACTCAAACAACTGGTTGCTAAACGCAAAGCTAAGCTAATCTAGTTTTTTGTTTTGTTCCATCTTATGCCTTGTGCGGTGTCTTCAAGCACAATACCCATAGTTTTGAGTTGATCTCGAATCATGTCTGCTTCTTTCCAATTTTTAGCTCTGCGAGCCTCTTCGCGCTTCTGCACCAAAGCATCAATATCACCTGAGAGCGCTTCGACAGGTTCGACTTTGCCAATGACTCCTAAAACCGTATCTAACTCCATTATGGTCTCTTGGGCGTTTGCGGCCTCTGTTTTGCTAACCTTTTTGGCATCAAGCAGACTGTTAAACTCACGCACAAAATCAAACAAACATGAGAGCGCTATAGCTATATTTAGATCATCATTCATAGCATCGCTAAAATGTTCTTCGAGCTTAGCAACCAGCACAGCAGGTTTGGCTACTGAGTCTGTTGCTGTTGTTGCTGGTGTTGTTGTTTGGGTTTGTTGTATTTCTTGGAGACGGCGGACAAAGGTTTTGAGTCGTTCGATGGTGGTTGTGGCGGATTGGAGTCCTTCGAGGGTAAAGTTGAATTGTTGGCGGTAGTGGGTGGATATGAGCAAGTAGCGTATGGCAATCGGATCATAACCCTTAGCTAAGAGATCTCTTAGAGTGTAGAAGTTGCCTAGGCGTTTGCTCATTTTTTTGCCCTCGACTTGGAGGTGTTCGTTATGCATCCAGTAGTCTACAAATTTTTTGCCTGTGGCCGCTTCGGATTGGGCAATTTCGTTTTCATGATGGGGAAACATGTTGTCGATGCCGCCGCAGTGTATATCAAAACTCTCACCCAGATACTTCATACTCATAGCGGAGCATTCAATATGCCAGCCGGGCCGACCTTTGCCTAATTCTGTCTCCCAATATACTTCTCCATCCTGGGGGGTCCAAGCTTTCCAGAGAGCAAAGTCTTGGGCTTCTTCTTTGGTATATTCGTCTTGGCTGACACGCGCGCCTGCTTTGAGTTCACCAATTTTTAGATGTGCTAGTTTGCCATAATCGTGCAATTTGCCAACTGCAAGATAGATAGATTGATCTTCGCCTCTATAGGCAATATCTTTGTTTAGCAGGGTTTTGATTAGGGTGACCATTTCGGGGATGTGCTCGGTTGCTTTGGGGTAACAATCGGCAGGTTGGATGTTTAGAGTTTTTATATCCTCAAAAAACGCATTTATATAGAAATCTGTAAACTGTTGCAGACTCTGATTTTTAGCTTGACTGCCCTTGATAGTTTTATCATCAATATCGGTGAGATTCATAATATGTGTAACTTTATATTGGTGGTATTTGAGCCACCGCTTGAGCAGATCTTCAAAAAGAAACGCCCGAAAATTGCCAATATGAGCATAATCATAAACCGTGGGACCACAGGTATAGAGCTTAACCTCACCGGGAATCTGGGGAACAAATTCTTGCTTGGTACGAGTTAACGTGTTAAAAACACAGAATACCGATGATGACGAGTTAGTAGAAGTGGTACTGGTGGTAGTGGTAGTGGTAGTGGTGGTCATGTTGTGTCTGCTGTTAAGTAGTTGTGGAAATTATTTAAGCGTTCATAGCGCGGTGGTGTTTTGTGTTTATGTGTTGCTCAGTTGGGTTTGTGTTTAGGTGCTGTTTTGTGGGGGGCAGGTTGGTTTTGTGTGTTTGGGTTGGAATTTTGGTATGCATTTTGGTGATTAAAAAAGTTTAAAGCGGTGTAAATGTTGGGAGTTTTGGTTTTTTTGCAAGGAAATGGTTGTTGGAGTTGTTGTTGATGAGTTGGGTTTGGTTGTGGTGTTGGGGGCGGCGTGCGTGTTGTTATTTGTTTGTTGCAGTTCCATACTCTTCAGTTATGTGCTAACTTGCCATATATGCAACTGAAATATTTGTGCATATTTTGTTTTTTAATGATATAACTGTTTATATATGTGTAGAAATGTGGTGCGTTATTATTGTTTGATGTGGTGGTTTGTGTTGTTATGTTTTGTGAAAAGTTATATAAACTGTGAGTTTGTAGAAGACAAGAGTGTTAGATATGCGAGTGGGTCTTTTTGGATTTGGACGGGCAGGGAAAGACGTTGCAACGGTTTTGTTGCAAAGCGACGAAGCTGATCTCTGCTGGGTCGTTAGAAAAACAACAAACCTCCAGCATCGCTCAGTTCCCGAATTTCTAGGAATCACAGATGATAACCAAGGTTTAATCTTTACCAAAGACGAATACACCCCCGCCCAGCTCTTTGACACCCACCCCGTAGACGCCATAATTGATTTCTCCTCTGCTGATGCCATACTAACCTACGGCGACGAAGCCGCCAAACGCGGCATATGCATAGTAACAGCCATATCCTCCTACCCCCAAACAACCATCGACTACATAGCCAGCCTAGCCGACAAAACCCGCATCCTCTGGTCACCCAACATCACCATAGGCATAAACTTTCTAATCCTAGCCGCAAAAATCCTAAAAACTATAGCTCCCTACACCGATATCGAACTAATCGAAGAACACTTCAAAACCAAAAAAGAAGTCTCCGGTACAGCCCTAAAAATATCCCAAACCCTAAACCTCGCAGACGCCGACATCAAATCCATCCGCGCAGGCGGCATCATAGGCCGACACGAAATCATATTTGGATTCCCCCACCAAACCGTCCGACTAATCCACGAATCCATATCACGCGAAGCATTCGGCAACGGTGCCCTATTTGCAACCCAAAGCTTAATCAACAGAAAAAACGGCCTCTACAACATGGAAGACCTCCTAATACCCTACTTTACCCTCAAATAAACAACCAAACCAATCCACCCAAAAACAACAACCTGTGCCCTTTTCTAACTACCCTAACACAACCAAACCCTACCATCACCTTAATTGTTCATGCTAAGATCCAAACACTAACACCTCACCTGAACGTCTAGATTCCAAAAGGGGTATATGTCCGGTAGTGTATGGTTGGGTATGCCGCGCAGGATTGGATTTAAATCAGGCGATTTTCGAGTTGATGAGAGTGTTGAGGTTGTCTACGAGAGCAAAGTAACTCCCTTTGGGGATTCTGCCAAAATCTGAGCCCCTAAGCGCTTCATTGGTAAACGAGCCCTATGTTGTGATTCAAAGACTAAAACCACAAGTAACTAAACAAACCTACCCCCAACACAAAGGGTACACTAAAACAAGATCCCAAAAACGTCCGTTTCTTTACCTGCACTTCCAAGCACTTATGTCTCAAAGTCGCTAAAAATAACGCCCGTTTTCTGCTCAACATAAAAGATGAAAAATCAACATTAGATAACTTGTTTGTATCACCTGTTAATTCTGAACTTGAGTTCTGTCTGCAAGCGGCGAATGCAGTGGCTGGGGCTTACTTTCAAAAATATAAGCACAACAAGATTGTATGTGGGCATTATGGCTGATAAGGTAATACTGGCTTTAAGTGTCTTTGGCCATAAGGTATGCGAACCCTATAATGTAGCTGAGCTTTGTACCGTGTTTTCTCGTAATGCAACAAACCCTAAAAGAATATACTTTTTCTTAATATATCAAATCTCAATCGTAACAACCGAGGAGCTGACAGAGTATGTCAGCGGTACAAAAAACCCTCAGCCAAAAATTTTAGTTAACTCGTCCAGTATTAAGTTCCCTTTATGTGTGGGGTTGTCAGTTAAGTGTTTGCGCACTATCTCTAGATTTTTGATCTCTTGATTCGGATGCAACGTTGACCCGCTTAAATGACGGACCTCACCCGACTCATATTTAAACGAGACTCTTGTAGGTTTTTTAGGCCGATCCATATGTAGATGTGGACGTTTACTCCCATCGTTATCTGGAAAGAATACGCCACGGCTCCCATCACATAGCTGGGGGATTACTGCGTCAGTAGTTCCGGGTGTTTGATTAGCTGTTTGCTGAGTTGGTTCATTTGTTTTGTTGGTTGTATCCATTGTTTGATTTCCATCTTTGTTATTGGATGAGTTTGTCATATTATCACCGTGATTTTTGACATTTTTTGTTTATTTTGTATAACGTTTTTGTTACAATTGATGTGTATTGTAGGGTGAATTTAAGTTGGATGAGGGGTTTATGAAATAACTCTTAAGCCTAACTTAAGCTGGAAAGCGAGTGTTTTTGAAAGCTGATTTGTGTCTTCCTATAAAATATCTCGTTTCTGAGAAGCCAAAACTTAGCCCGCTTAACATCAAACAAAAAGAGAGAAAACAGAAAAGGCGAAAAAGCTATCAGGGTTACTTTATCGGTTGAGGTTGTAGGGTTTGATAACTGCCTATCGATGTGCTTCCAAACGTGATGTAACGTTGTATGGTTCAGTCACACCCATGAACACTGTAGCACACGGCATATGCAGTTCCGCTAAACTTTTCGCTTCCTCAACAACAGTATAACAGCTCCAACAATAACTAACCTGAATAACTAACCCGTCAATCATCAACTCTGCCCCTGTGGTGAGCGGGAGTTTGTACATTTTGCATTAAATCAGCTGTTCTTCAATAACTTTGGTTGTGATGGGTAATGTTGTTTGACCAAAAATTAAACAAAACCTGGAACTAACTTATAGTAACCGTGTTTATTTTTTGTGTTGGCGTAAATTACATATCTGTGCCAAACTGTATCTGTGTGGTGGTTGGAATGAGACAGGTCTTTAGTGCATTCCTGTTTGCCCTGTTGGTTGGTACATTGGTTTTTGCAGGTCTAGGCTGTATGGGTGAGGTGCAGGCTCAGAGTGCTTCAAAGAAACCAGCCATACCTGAGTTCACAGTAAAATATGTAAATCACCCCATCCACTATCCACCTGTTGCCACCACTAACCCCTATACCGGCGAAACAACCATAACAAACCCAGGCGGCACATATGACCACTGGGTAATTGAAGTCACCGTTAAAAATCAAAAGTTTACCTCCACCAAAGATTCAAGCGGCAACTGGACACAGCTATTCTACACTGTAGGCTATAAGGGACGATTTGAAGACGAATGGCAAACTCAGCCTGGAAGTCCCTCAAGCGGTTATACACCCGCTTCCAAATCCGACATCACCGTAATAGAGTTGCCATCTTGGTTCTTATCACAAGTTCCCAACGGCGGCATGATTGATATCAAGGTACAAGCCTTAATCGGTACCCAATACTCACAAGGAATAAACATGCCCTGGACTACCAATTGGCACACTTTCCAGGGCGAAATGGGTGATTGGAGTAACATACAAACGCTAACAATCAATCATGATACCATAACCTCGACACAACCTCCCAGCACATCCCACGACCCCTCTCTCCAAACTCCCGAGGCAACTTCTGGTGAGACGAATAATCAGTTAGAGATACAGTTTGATTTGGATTGGCGGGTTGTGAGTGTTGTTTTATTTGCGGGAGTGGTGGTCTTAGCTTGTGTGGCTGTGTATGAGCGAAAAAAACTTCAACACAACAAAAAAATCCAAACCGATAGTCCTAACCGATCCTTTAGGATTTAACCTACTCTCTTGTTATGCATAAGTGAGTGGGTGTTGAGGTGCTATATGTTGCCAGCATGCCTGGTGGTGAAAGAATCTTTATTAAATGCAGTCTGGGTACATTGGGAACACGGGAACCAGAAACATCAATGAATAGAAACCCGTTGAAATACAACACGCGGGCGAGTAGCTCAGTACGGATAGAGCATCAGCCTTCTAAGCTGAGGGTCGAGGGTTCAAATCCCTCCCCGTCCGCCATTTCTTTATATTCTGAACATGTGGCGAGCTTTGTTACTTTCATTATTTTACTTCCAGTTACTTCCGGTTTATGATACATATAGACTCGTTTGCCGTCTTGAAAGTAGCTGTAGTGTTGTATTCTTTGATTATTTCCTTTCTAATAATCGATCTTAGACAGATGATCTAAGATATCTTTTCCAAGCCAGAGCAGTGATAAGGATGAAGCAAATATGTGATAATGTGGTTTAGACTCTTCTCTTCCCGATATTTTTGGCCAATATTGTTAAAAATAAACCTGACGATTATTTTACATCACACATTTTTATGTATAACTGTATGTATGAGGGTGATTCTGAGGTGAATCTTTTTGAAAGCAAGTTTGACACAATATTGATATATCGATAACTCAATATATGTTATATGTAGACACGTGATTTATGTCGTGTTAGGTGAATATTATGAAAACTAAAATGCAAAAAAATATGATATCTATATTTGTGGCGTTTGTGCTTGTTATTGGTTGTTTTGCAACAATTGCACCAACAGCAAACGCGGCACCAAATACCACCACACATTGGGAATTAGCGGACACATTTACCGATGATGATGGCAATAGTCACAATGTGTTACTTACTTTTGATACTATTGGTAACGGTGACACTTTGTTACTTTACGTAGCGGTGTACGTAGATGACGTTCAGACTCTTGTGAGCGGACCCTTGACTGGCTATGGCACAGGTAATGTTGCTGAACAGCCTCCTGTTAAGATAGGCGGTTACACAATATTTGTGGGTATTCAAGGAAATGAAATCGGTAAAGGCGGAACCCCTGATATTATTGACGGTTCTGGTCTCAAATGTGAGTTTGTCGAAATAGAGGGTGGTGTAGAGCCCACGTGCACACAGGCCGGCTATAAACTATTGCAGTGCAAAAACCACGGTGAGGAAATCCAAGAACCAATAAAGAAACTTGGCCACAACTTCGTCTTTAAAGAAGGCCAACCCGCGTCTCCTACTGAAGCCGGCTATAAAACTTTCGTATGTACTCGTTGCGGCGAGACCTTTACAAAAATCATTCCAGCAACAGGTGTGCCCGAAACGCCCGAATTTACAGTGACAGTTACCAACGATACGCAAGATGGCGATAATGAAATTGTGTGTACAATTAAAGCATATCTTAACGGAGAATTAGCGGCAACTAAAACTGATATTAGCGTACGAACCCGTGGAAATAGCGGTACTTTCTCGTCAAAGGCATTTACTTTTGACGGACTTGACGGTTCCTACATAGTGAGCTTCGATGTAGATGACAATAATAATGTCATCGGTGAAGGTCGCGTTACACCTGCATAGTATGATGTGAGTTTAAAATAACAACATCAATCTTTTTTTGTTTCAGTAAGCAACAGTTTTCTTATGGATTGCCGTTAAGTTTTATTTAACAGTCAGTAAAATATTGAGATATGTGTAAGTCTATTCATATTCGTCGTCAAAGACAAGACGAAACAGGGCGAGGTACAAGCGGCTGGAAAATGGCATAAAGTAAGAACGAATAGAACAAAGAGAAAGTGATATCTTAGAAGATACGATTTATGAGCCGAATTATTCGGATGGCCTATCTTGAAACCAAGGCTTCTCCTGTCACGTTTATTGTAGCAACTGCTGAGAAGATTGGGGTAAGTAAAGGCACTATTGAACTCTTAATCCATTTATCTAAATCGGTTAACTGATGAAGCTAAAGAAGTATTAGATGCATATGGTCGAATCAATTGTGATTCATTGTGGATTTATTTTTAAACACTGCCATACCATCGCATATCAACCAACAATGGTTTCTGATTTTTTGTTTGTGGTTTGTTTGTCTGTTTTGCCTGGAGTTTGTGCGGTGTGATGTGGTTAGTTGTGTGTTGAGGTTTGGTTTAGGGGTTGTTAAAAGATAAAATTTTATGTTCTAGTTGGCGGTTTTTATTTTTATATGTTTGATTATTTGTTGTGTTGATGCAGTCACATAAATTAAATATGTTGTTTTTGTTATGAACAGCTATCAAGGAGAAATTTTGATGGCTAAAATTCAAAAATCTTTAGCTTTGACAGTGCTGATGTCTCTACTAGTGTTGGCGGCATTCACTGCTGGAAACCTGTTTGTTCAAAGCCAAGACATATCCACTCCTCTGCCCACCGAACATCCCACCTCTATTCCTACTGGAACCCACCATCCAACCTCTGAACCCACCGGAACCCACAATCCCACAGCTTCTCCCACACCAAACCAAACCCATACAGGGACTCCAACTCCAACAATGACAACCCCAACAGTCTCCCCAACAACTGGAGTGGGAGGCGTTAATTGGGGCATGTGGGGCTGGCTGATCGGAGGCCTAATCGCCCTAATAGCCATACTACTGATAGCCTGGGCAGTCTACCACTCCCGACACAACCGTTACCACCACCCAACACAAGACATCCACGGCCACACCAACCCCGAACAAGCACACCAAAGACGTAGCTACACAACCGATGAAACACACCAACCCTCCACAACACAAAACACCCAACGAACCTACTCCGAGGACATAAACCGCCGCCCCCAAGACACAATCGAAAAACGCACCACCACAACAACAACCGAATCTGACCGCATCCAATCATCCCTAGACGACCCCGCCAAACACCAAACAAATGATATCGACAAACGCCTCTTCCCCGAAGACACCGAAAACACCTAAACACACAAGATATCGATGATACCCAACCAGCAAGAAAAGCAAGTTCCCTTTTCTTTTTGTTAACAAAATGCACGTATATATTTTTTTACTCTTGGAATTAGGTTGTCTCTTCGCATGATCCAGCATTAGTATGTTTGATGTTTGCAAAGCCTTAAAATCTCGGGTGTTAACTAGGAACTGGAACCTTCATGTCTGATGAATTTGAATACAAACAGGTTATTGTCTTTCGTATGGATTTGCAGATGGGTAAAGGCAAAATCGCCGCTCAAGCTGGTCATGCGGCTATCTCTGCTGCGCAGGATGCTTTTGTTCATCATAAGAAGTGGTGGGATGCTTGGTTGTTTGAGGGTCAAAAAAAAGTTGCTCTAAAAGTTCCCACTGAGAAAGAGCTCTGTGAGCTTGAAGAAGCCGCTGAAGATTTAGGTTTACCTCACGCTTTGATTGTTGATCGCGGCTTAACCCAAATCCCCGAAGGCTCTATCACCTGTCTGGGTATCGGCCCTGCCCCAGCCCAAAAAATTGATCGTCTAACCGGACAGCTTAAACTATTGTAGCAGGTTGATAACTTTTTGAGTGTTTCTGAGCTTGATAAACTCTTAGGTATGGAAGTCTACGCCACCAAAACATCTGGCATAGGCGGAACCATCAAAACAACCGCAGATGATTTCATTGTCGAAGAACTCTTAGTCGATGGCTCCAAAGCCAGCATAACAGGCGACGTCCCAAACAAAGCCTTAGGCTCCACTTCCATCTCCACTCCCACTCCTACCCCAACAACAACGGCACAGCGCCAACGTTATCTGCTCTGTAGTCTTGTTAAGCGTAACTGGGATACCTTTACGGCTATCAAAAATTTAGCCAAAGCCCTAAACATAACCCAAGCCCAAATACAATTCGCCGGCATAAAAGACGCCAAAGCCCTAACCGCCCAACACCTCACCATAGAAAACATCCACCCAGAAAACCTCACTCAACTCGAACTCAAAGACGCCCAAATACACCCCATCGGCTACATACGCGAAATGCTCTCCTTGTTCTACCTCTTAGGTAACAATTTTACCATAACCATCAAAAACCTAACCACCCCCCCAACAGAAGTTAAAGAACAAATCGAGCAAACCACCCAAGAACTAACCCTCATAGGTGGCATCCCCAACTTTTTTGGCCACCAACGCTTCGGCACCACCCGTCCCATAACCCACCTAGTCGGCAAAGCCCTGCTTGAGGGCAAAATAGAAGAAGCCGCCCTAACGTTTCTAGCAAACCCCAGCCCCCACGAACACCCCCAATCCCGCCAATCCCGCCAAGAATTACAAGAAACAAACAATTTCAAACAAGCCGCCCAAACTTTTCCCAAACAACTCCGCTACGAAAAACTCATGCTAAACCACCTAGCCGAAAACCCCCAAGACTTCACCGGAGCCTTCCAACGCCTACCCCCCAAACTCCAAGCACTCTTTGTCCAAGCGCATCAATCCTATCTGTTTAACCGCTTTCTTAGTGCACGCATCAACCACGACCTGCCCCTAAACATCGCCCAAGAAGGCGACTTTGTAGTCAACATCGAACGAACAGGCCTACCTTTGACAACTGCAGAAAAAATCGTCACCCCCCAAAACATCAACCAGATTAATGAAGCACTCAAAGCAGGCAAAATGCGCGTAGCTCTACCGCTTTGGGGCTTTAAACAAAAACTCTCAAGCGGTATCATGGGCGAAATCGAACAGACCATCCTAAAACAAGAAGGTCTTGAACCCGAAAACCTCCAATCCAACCCACTGTCTAGGATAAGCGGCAGAGGTAGCTTACGCACAACCACCACACCCCTAAAAAATTTCACCCAGAAAAATAACCCCAACCCCGACTCAATAACCCTTAGCTTTATGCTCCTGCGCGGAAGCTATGCCACAGTATACCTAAGAGAACTCATGAAACCCATTAACCCCCTCAACGCAGGCTTCTAAACCCTGCGCGTTGATCCTACATTTACCTCTAAATTCCGAAAAAAAAATTAACTGTTGCGAACAACAGACTGCCTTTTCTTTTATAAATTCGGCCATTAAACTTGCATTACTGTCAGCACATAATTGATTTAACCTCGGTGAAGCTATGCATCTGGTAGTTTGTGCTATTTTAAACTGGCTAGTGTTCCGTTTGTGTAGCTTATGTCATAGTTGTTATAGCCCTGTCTAAACGGTGCCGTCCAAACTACCTTTGAACCTATTTGTGTATGGTATACTTCGTTGTCTTGGGGATGTCTGTTGTATGCTGCTACCGCCTGGTTATTGGAAAATACCACCCCATCATAAACATAGAACCCCCATAGATTTCCAACAAACGCTCCCCCGCCGTTGTTTGATGCGACGTTATTGGCGATCTCTCCGCCTAACAACCATACCTCACCGTTGCTGGTGTACATGCCGCCTCCGTTTAGGGCTCTGTTGTTTGAAATTATTCCGCCCGTCATGTTGAATCTAGAGCCGTCAAAAGCAACTCCTCCGCCGCCCGAGGCGATATTTGTGGCTGTGTTGTTTGATATCTCACCGCCAGACATGATAAATTCGCCGCCCCAAATATTCACACCCCCACCCCAGTTAGCAATGTTGCCCGAAATTATTCCATCTATTAAATAAAATATGCCGCTATGGTGGTTGTTTACGCCGCCGCCACCCTGCTTAGCGGTGTTGCCTGAAATCACTCCGCCTGTCAAACTAAAGATGCAGCTACCGCAGTTATCTACCCCGCCGCCTCCTCGGTTGGCGATGTTGTTGGATATTTCACCACCCGACATAGTAAAGTTGGCCCTATCTGGTGTTGCGTTGTTGCCGTTGTATACGCCGGCGCCTTCTTCAGCGGTGTTTTGGGTAATTGTGCCGCCAGATAAACTGAAATTCCCCTGATTGTATATGCCGCCGCCTATTCCTGCGGTGTTGTTTGAGATCTCGCCATCAATCATGGTTAGAGTGCCCCCGGGATTAACATCTACTCCCCATCCGTAGGCTCCTTTATTGTGGGTTACAATAATGCCCTCAAGGTTCAACAATCCACCTGTCTCAACAGTAAGGGTGCTTTCATCCTCAACTCCTGATAACCTAAAAAATTCAACTCCTTCCTTTTTTGTTGCCTCTTTGTCACTTCTCAAGGTGATCTCTGCTCCAGAAGGGATGGTGAGTGTTGTTTTAGTCAAATTAATATGTCTGCCCAAAACAATAACAACCGCAGTCCCTTTTGCGGAATCCTTAACGGCATTTCTTAGTTCCACTTCAGTTCTCACGTATGTCTCACCCTCTGCCGTAAGGGTCTCAGTGTCTATTTGTGCATAAATAAATAGAGCTAAACCCAGCAACACAAGCAGCGAAAAAATGCTGATGATAGTAAATTTTCTATTATAAGAATTCGATTTGGGTTTAATATTTTCAGTTATACAGACACCAGCCAGTATAGAATATTGACAAGCGCTTATATATTTGATATATTGGCTGTTTTTTGTGTGCTGTTATGGGTTGTTTTGTTGTTGGGTGTTTTGTTCATTTTCAGTGACCCCTCCCCTGTTGAGAAAGGTTGTTTCGTCGATGCTTTAAATAGATAAAACCGCCGTAACGAGTTTTGTGAAGCGCAATGCAAAAACTAGTAACACTCCAAAAACTGATGCAACAAACAAGACCCCAAACAACAACCAAGCTACGCCTAACCTTTGATAGTCCACAGCTAGATGAGCTTTTTCCAGCATTTCAAACAGGAGACTTTGCTGTTCTTTATGGCTCTCAAACAATAACCAACATAATGGCCCAACTTTGCCTCCGAGCTGGTCTGCCCATAGAACAAGGCGGATTAGAGAGCAGCGTAGTTTTTATCGATGCTGCAAACAGTTCCACTCTGCCCGCTATTTACCAAGCAGCCGAACACCAACAACAACGCGAACCCAAAGAAGCATTAGAGCAAATCCAAACTTTGCGAGCCTACACTGCTTATCGATTGCATTGGCTCATAATAGCTGAACTTGAACAAATCATAAAAAAATCAGAGGCCAAACTTGTAGTAATCTCTGATCTTATATGTCCCTTCTTAACTGCAAATGTGGATGACCACGAAGCAAGAGCTGCCTACAATCAAATCATAAACCACCTCTCCAACTTTGCAAAAAAACAAGGCATAATCATAATTGCAACAAACCTCCCCCATGAGAACAACTCAAGAACCCGAACCTTACAAGAAATAACCACCGCAAAAGCAGACATCATCCTTCGCCACACAAAAACACCATACACAAGCGACATAGAACTAGAAAAACATCCCACTTACATGCTAGGTGTTATGGACTATACACCTGAAATCAAAACACTATCCGACTATTACTAACCCTAAAACCACTATAGAAAGATATCAATAACTAAAACTAGAAGACAAACCTGCACTTTGCAGTACAATCTGTGGGTCAATAGCCGGTTTTGCCGTTGCAGTTTGCATGTTTTGCTTCGTTTATTTTTCACCTTGCAAATACAACGTCCAACTGTTAGAATTATCGATTGATTGTTTTTTGTCTTAGTATTTGGTTAAACGCACTGAATTTATGTGGGTAATGCTGATAAAGAAGTGGGTAGTTCTATTATTTGTAGAGGTTTTTATTTTGGGGCATCAAAGTGAGCAGCCATCGGCCTGTGTTATTCCTGTGCATCGTCCCAGTTTGCGGGAGTTTATTTTCTTTTTTTCATGCGGGTTTTTGGTCAGTATTCCGTTTACGCTTTTTTTCGCTCAAATCTACCCTTATTTGCCCAGTTTATTGGTGGTTGCTGTTCTAGCACCCTTTATTGAAGAGTTGGCGAAGGTTTTTCCTCTGTTTTATCGGCATGGCGAAACGGAGCGCTCGATTGTAACGCTTGGGCTTCTTATTGGTTTGGGGTTTGGTATTGCAGAGTTTGTGCTCTATGTTTTTGTCTTGGGAGTGGATCCAGTGGTGCGGATTGGCGGGTTGATTTTTCATGCTTCAAGTGCCGCTATAACGTCTTATGGGATTGCTAAGAAGAATGTTTTGCCCTACTATTTGCTTGCTGTTAGTTTGCATGGTATAAATAACTTTTTTGCCGCCCTATCTGTGAGCTTTTTGGCGGGGGGTGTGGGGTTGCTTGTTTTGCTGGTTGTTTTTTGGACGGCTTGGCGGGTTTGGCATCGCGCCTCGCGGGATCGGGTGGTGAGTTAGCCTATTTTGTCGGTTAGTGCTAGGGCTTTGACTCGGTTTACTCCATCGATTTCGTTTGTTATGAATTCTGCGACGCTTGGGGGTACAAATTCTTTCCAGTTGTCGTCGCGTATCATTTTTTCTCGTACTAGGGTTGACATGTAGACTTTTCGGTCAAAGAAGGGTATGTCTATAACGTGGTAGCCTGCTTCGCTGAAGAGTCTTCGGGTGAGGGGTTCGTTTGTGAAGACGATGTTGAATTTTGGTGTGTAGCCCTCTACTGCGCTGACCCAGAGCATGTGCAGATGGACATCGGGAACCGGCACGATCCAGAGTTTGTTTTCATCGAGGTTTGCTTCTGTGACTGCGCGTTGAATCATGACCAGTCTTTCTCCGGCGGTGAAGGGGTTGCGGCTGTTGTGGCTGTATTGGGCGCTACCGATAACAACAATTAGTTCATCTACGGTTTGGAGTGCATTTTGAATAGCGCACAAATGTCCTTTGTGGAAGGGCTGAAATCTACCGACGTAGAGACCTCGATTAACCACGATGATATTCCCTGCTCTGGTTGCGCTTGGAGACATTTATGATTTGCGCATATGCTACACAAAAACATGAGTGTTGATTGTTGTGAACTGGTAGTGCAATCTGTAGCATGCGGCTGGAGGTGTGTTTGAAGCAGAACAGGGGTGGTAGTCAAGCAACTGTTGACTGGGTGTTTATTTGTAGAGGGTGTTTTGTGGTTGGTTGGGTTTTAAAAATGTGTGGTTGTGGGGTGTGGGTTGGTGGTTATTGTTGTTTTTGTTGTTTCCATCTTTTTAGGTTTGGCATATATGCTTTGAGTTGTTTTCTTGCTTCTTCTACTGTTAGGTTTTGGCCGCTGTTTTTGTTCCACTGGTCGAGGTATTTTAGGTTGTTTTCGATCATTTCGTCCATTGTTATGTTTTGTGTAAAGGCGCCGTTTTGGTAGCAGTAGGTGCAGTAGTCCTCTGATTTGTTTCCATCTTTGTTTGTGCCTTTTGTTTCTTGGTTTTCAAGGGGCATGCCGCAACTTTGACAAAAAACCATTTCGCTCACAATATCACCGTACCAATATGTCTGGGGTTCTATAAAGCTCTAACAGGCTTGGATTTTGGTTTTGTTGTTGGGTTGGGCGAGTTGTTGTCTGGCGGGTTGGTTTGTGTTGTTTGGTGGAACATTTGCAACAGCACTTAATTCTGTTTCCGCTTCAGATGGTTGTAGCTACTTGTATTTATTACCAATTAAAAAATCGTTTTTTACCTTTTTTTTGTATTGCCAACTGTTTGCGTACTTCTTCAATGTTGTTGTATGCGGCTACGGTGTTTGAGTGTTCTTTACCTATTGTCTTCTCAAAAATTGTCAGAGCCTTACTATAATATTTTAATGCATCATCAAACTTTTCTTGTTGTTTATAGATGTCTGCAGTATCATAGTAAGTACCCGCAGTGTTTGGGTGCTCTTTACCCAAAACTTTCTCATGGATTGCTATGGCTTTGTTACCCCACTCTAAAGCCTCAACAAACATCCCCTGATGATAATAGATACCTGCAATTTTACGATAAGTATCTACTACGGCGTGTGGGTATTTTTCAACCAAAACTTTCTCATGGATTGCTATGGCTTTGTTACCCCACTCTAAAGCCTCAACATATTCCCCCTTAGAACAATGGGTGTCTGTTAGGTTGTTATATGTGATTGCGATTTTGCTGTATGTGGTTGCTGTGTCGGGGTGTTTTTTACCCAACACACTTTCACGAATAGTTAGTGCCTTATTATACCCCTCCAAAGCCTCAGCATGCCTACTTTGCTGCATAAACGTGTTTGCGACATTGTTGTATGTGGTTGCTGTAAGTGTGTGTTCTGTACCCAACTCGCTCTCACAGATTGTAAGAGCCTTTTTATACCACTCCAAAGCCTTAAAAAAATCGCCCTCCATATAGTATGTGTTTGCGATGTTGTTGTGTGTGGTTGCGGAGTAGGGTTGTTCTGTATTTAACAACCGTTCTCGCTCTGCTTTGAGTCCGCGAGCATAAGCCTCAGCCATGTTGGGGTCGAACTTGAACTGATTTTTACTCACTCTCTTCTCTCCTTTATAGTTGGAGTCTTGTTCTAATCACCATGTGTAAGGTGTGTGTTTGTGATGTTGTGTGTGGTTGCATCGTAGGTTGTTCTGTACTTAACAACTCCTCACCTTATCAATAACCCTTGCTATGTGAACCTGTACGGATACAGTGAGTTGGTGTTTTTCACCAAACACTTTTTCATAGATAGCTTTAACTTCCTCATACACACCCACAGCATCAAAATATTTTCCTTGCTGTTCATAAAGGTTTGCGATACCGCAATATGTGGCTGCGGTTTCGGGGTGTTCTTTACCTAATGTCTTTTCAAAAATTGTTAGAGCCTTACTATACCACTTTAATGCTTCATCAAATCTTCCCTGTTGTTTGTAGACGTATGCGATGCTGCCGTATTTTATTGCTGTGTTTGGGTGTTCTTTACCTAACACACTCTCACAAATTGTTAGAGCCTTATCACACAACTCCAATGCCTCAACATACCGCCCCTGTTCAGAATAAACTAGTGCGATGTTGGTGTATGTATTTGCGGTTTCGGTGTGTTCTTTACCTGGCTTTCTTTTGAGAATTGTTAGAGCCTTGTCATACCATTCCAATGCCTTGTCATAATCACCCTGTATACTGTGTGTGATTGCGATGTTGTTGTAGGTTATTGCTGTGTTTGGGTGTTCTTTACCAAATGCCTCCTCTTTGGCGGCTAGAGCTTTCTCATACCACTCAGTTGCCATAGAATAATTACCCTGATGTTGGTATACGTTTGCGATGTTGTTGTAGGTTATTGCGGTGCTTTGGTGCTTTTTGCCCAGCATCCACTCTTTTATAGATAGAGCTTTCATATACCACTTTAATGCTTCATCAAATTTTCCCTGCTGTTCATAGGTGTATGCAATGTTGCCGTAGATAGATGCGGTTTCGGGCTGTTCTTTGCCCCAGACTTTTTCGAATACCGTTGCAGCACTATTATACACATCTATAGCTGTACTAAATTGCGTGGTCTCTATGTATCCTAATCCTACAAAATGATATGCCTCACCAACAATTTTCTGTGTAGCATTATTGTCGCAAGTGTTTTCATAATATTTAGTCGCTGCCAAAGCATGTTTCGCAACTCGTTCAAATAAAGGCCGTGTTCCCCGTTCACTATCATAATTTTTAGGTACTGCTTTATACAGAACTTTAAAACAACATGTTACATAAGATGTATCCGCATAATTTTTGTGTATATCCCGCACAATCTCTTGCACAAGCCGATGTATGTTGATTAAGTAATCGTCTTTGCCCTCTCGCTCAATAAGTGAATAACGCAACAACAAAGCAACCGCATCAACAATACACAATTTATCTATTTTTTGTAAATCTACAAAAAACATCAATTCTTGATGTTCTACAAAAACCTCAAGCGGTATATTATTTGAATCCACATACGCAAATACATTAAACAACTCGCTGACAATATTGTTTTCCCTTTTAATTTTATCAAACGAAATTTGCCACGTTGTTGTCACGATTTTTTTGTAATATTTTTCATCTGGCTTTGCATAGTCTTTATCAAGGGTACTTAAACCATGCCCTGATAGCATATCCAAGTATCCAGAAAATGACCACTCGACATTTCGCATGTATGCGGCGGCTTGTTCAAGTGCAAGGGGCAAATAGCCAAGCCGCTTCGCCACATCCTCCACTCCAGCCCAAGTATGTTGTTGTTCTTTTCGCCCAGTGCGTTTCAATAAAAACTCCACAGCTTCCGACTCAGACATCAAAGGCAAACCCATAGTAGGTTCACCACCCCAACTAGCATCACGCGTAGTCAACAACACATGACCACAATACTTTTTTGACATATACCGCTCTACAACTATCTCACTCTCGGCATTATCAAAAATAAGCAGACGCTTTCTATGCTCACCCAACCAATACTGCCAACGATTAAGCAACTCATCAGGTTTTATATCCGATGCTTTTACCTCATCAAGCACGCCAACTTTTATCAAAACCTCCCGACAACCCTGCATCAGATCCAGCTCACTCTCAGCATTCAACCACCAAACCCCATCACCATAGCCATCTAAATGCCTATGAGCATACTCCAACACAGTCTGAGTTTTACCCACACCCCCCAAACCACTAACAACCCGTATTGCATGCATATCATCAAATGTCTTTTGCAGTCCCTCGAGTTGGTTCTCTCGACCTGTAAAGTAGGGGTTCTTTGGAGGAAGGTTGTTTAACGGTTGACCACCATTAGTGTCTCTGTAGAGTCTCTCTAAAATAATTCGAACGGCATCATGATTTTCTTTATCATCATCATCCGTTCTGATATGGTTATACAAGATGGGGAAAATATTCATCTCCCCCAAATCGGCACGTTTTTTTGGCATTTCAGTTTTTGTGCAATTAACTATTGCAAAATGCTCTATGCCTTCACCCTCTGGTTGTGTAAGCATTTTTGCCCATTGTTTTAATGTATGGTCGTCTTTGAGACTACATCCTAGGAAAAGCACCGTTTGGTTAGTAAGAATTTTTTCTAATGCTATAATGAAATCTGTTTTTTTGTCTGTATCTGGATATGCTTGGCTATATGATTCACGTGTTAAAATGATGCTGTCTGGTTTGAGTACACAACCATGAAGCTTTAAAATCGCAGATGTTCCCATTTGTACAGCACGGTTGAGCTTACTATATTCACCTGGGTGGGCAACAACTGCACCGCTATAGAGGTGCTCTAATAATCTGTCAAAGTTTGTTGTGATTACAACACCTCTAAAGAGTTTAGGTAGCAAACCGATCGCTTCATTTTGAACCCGGCTCGCACGGCGGTTCCAATCGGCCGGTAAAAATTTGCCGCCAAAGGCGTTTGCAACATCTATTTGGAAAAGATGTTCGCCGCCACGTTTAGTGGATAGTTCTGAAGCAACATCTAGCGGATCGGACGGATCATCCTTTTCAATATCCAAAAAGGCTCTCCAGGACGGGAACCCGGCGGGAACAGATAATCCCGCACCGACGAACGGCACAAGTCCCCTGTCTTTATATCGTTTAAGAATATTGCGATAAATCTCGATGTTGTCTGCATCATCGTTCATTATGTCTTCAAATGTTAAATGCATCGCAAGCCTTCCCTTACGCTATTTCTCCGTAGTAACACATAAAAAGTTGTTGCGGCGGCTCTGTAAGAGGCGGCTTTAGCAATATGCCTCTTTCTTGTCAGTGATGCTTCTGGTTTTGATCCAACAAACTTGATTGTCACTGGAACTGTTGAACTGATGATGCGGAAGGTGAGGTTCGAATCCCTATAGCATGCTGATATTGTTCTGGAACGGGTTTCTTTTTCGTATTTTTCTCTTTTTTATAACTGAGCTGTGTGGTGGTTCCTGTCTGTTGGTGTGTTTGGTTGGTGTGTGGTTTTTTTTTGATATTTATGTTGGTTTGGGGTCGTGTATGATTCATTTGTGAGCCAAAATAGTTTGAGATTTGTTATATCTTAAGTAACATTTAAATTATTATATCCACTAACCCAGTTGGGTGAAGAGTGCCTGTGATGCTGTCAAACAAAAAATTCGGAGTACACACTCCAAATACCGAATGTTATGTCCAAATTGCGCATAACGATAGCTGAGTAGGAACAGTCTCACCCCATACCTCCCTATAAACCATAACCAAACAACCCACAAACCAACAACAAACTAACCCCTCTGCACTACACACCAAAAAATGTGCCGATCCATTTTTTGAGTTGACCTAACCTGTGGTTTTGCTTTTTAAAACAGATTATATTATCTGCCAAGCGAGGCTTACAATGACTAAACCACAACCAACTCCAGATGAGCTAAATCGCGCCCGTCTCCACATATTGGGTATTGACGCCGAGACGGATCCCGTGATTGGAAAAAAATTACAGCGCGGTATCTATGGCTCTGACCGTATACACCTGCTGGTTATGGGCTTTCCCGGCTCAGGTAAAACCCGCTTCTTGCTCTCCCTAATAAAACAACACATCGACGCCAACGAAGGCTTCTTAGTCCTAGACTCCCACCACGACCTCACACCCCTCATCCTATCCCATATCCCAGCTGAAAAATGGGACAAAGTAATCTATATCAATCCCTGGTCAGCCTTTGAAACTAAATACAACCACCAAGTCGTCCAAATCAACTTTTTAGACTCACCTGATCCCACCCTTCGCGACATAGTCGCCCGCATGTTCATGGACACCCTAGAAAAAATCTATGAACGCTACTGGGGCCCCCGCCTAGACATGATCCTGCTAAACGCCCTCTACCTGCTCCTAGAAAAAGAAAACGCCAAACTCCCCGATCTCTACAAATTATTAGTTGATTCCAAATTCAGAGAAACCCTGCTTAGCAGTTGCAAAGACCCAAATGTCAAACTCTTTTGGGAAAACCAATACCAAAAAATGCCCAAAGACGCCTCCATAGCAGTTCTAACTAAACTCTACCGCCTAGTTCAGGAACGCATAATTTTACCTCTCTTTATGGGCGAGAAAAACGGCTTAAACTTCCGAGACGCCATGGATCAACAAAAATTCATCATAGTCGATCTCCCCGAGGGCCGCATCACAACCGATATAGCCAACTTTGTAGGTAGCCTCATCCTATCTAGCACCTACCTCGCCGCCATGTCACGCGAAGACACCCCCGAAAAAGACCGTACACCCTTCTTTGTATATATCGATGAAGCCTACCGATACACCACCAAAAGCATCCCCGAAACCCTCCAATCACTGCGAAAATTCCATGTATATCTGACCCTAGCCAGCCAATACCTCGAACAATATCGCAAAGACATCCAAGAAGCCATCACCCAAACATGCGAAACCATAATCTCTTTTCAAGTCGGAGCAGACACCGCCAAAACCCTTGAAAAATTCTACCCCAAAAAATACGGATATCAAACCCTGATGAATCTGCCCCGTCACCACTTCTTTGTCTCCACCCCCTTCCAAGGCAACCGCGAATACCAAGTCCTCCAAACCATAGACCACAAAACCGGACCCACCAACCCCGAGCACATAATCAAGCACAGCCTCCAAAAATACGGACACAAAATCGACCCCACAACCCTTATGGGCCAAACAAAAAACCAAACCACCCCCCAAACCTTTCTAGACTGGCCCATAACCCCCGCTGAGTGGCTAGTCCTGCTAACCCTGCGCTTATTCGGCGGCACAACCGATGAAGAAACCCTGCGCAAACAACTCCTATACAACCACACTCAACCCAAAGCCTACGCCCTAACCGAAGCCGAACTAACCAATGCCCTAAAAAACCTCACCATCGACAACCTCAAACGCAACGCCTGGCTAACCTATAGAGACCAAACAAACCCCAAAAATCAAACAACACCTAACAACAACCCCAAAACCGACCCAAACAAACCCGAACACCTGCGCATATGGAGTTTAGCCATAGCCGACGATGAAGTTGCTAGGCGGCTTCTCGATAGCACCTTTAGAGGAGAAAAAGCAGGCGGAGTTAAACACATACAAACCATCATAACCCAACAAAAAAAGTACTGGCAAAACGGCTGGATCGTAACCATAGACACAGGCCAAACAGATGCAAGCATAGCCGATCTCTACATCACCCCCACCCTGCCAATCCCCACCCCAAAAGGCAAAGGCCACATCGACCCCAACTGCTGGAACTACAAACACAGCTTTGCAGTTGAAGTAGAGAGCTACCCACAAAAACACTGGGACCGCCTAGAGAACAACTATAGACGCAACAAACAAATGGGCTTCCCAACAATCTTTATAGTCCCCAACCAAATCGATGCAGATAAACTAAAAGACAAACTCACTGAATGGAAAGCCACCATAGTGGCAAAATCTGCAAAATTTGAACCCGACCACCCCGAGATGGCAACCATCGAAATAGACCCAACCCTTGGTAGCCAAAACAGACTTCTGGGCTTCTGTAAAAACAACCCCGATTCTCCCTCATAGGTCTTGTTTTGTTTTGTTTGTTGTGGTTGGTAATTAAATTTGGTTGTTGTGTTAGGATCTTATCTTGTCTTGGGGTGCTGAAGTCTTATATAGCGCTGAGGCGAGGTCGCCTTATGAATAGTGATTGTGTTATTGAGATTAAACAGTTGCAAAAAACTTTTGTTTTAAAGGAACGCGGTAAGAAACGCCAAGTGGAAGCTGTTCGAGGAGTGGATTTAGTTGTTAAGCGGGGACAAATTTTTGGGTTTCTGGGTCCAAATGGTGCTGGAAAATCAACCACTCAAAAAATGCTCTCAACCCTTCTGCGTCCCAGCGGAGGAGAAGCAACCGTTCTAGGTTATGATTTAGTTAAACAGTCCGATAAAATTCGCCAAAACGTAGGCTTTGTAAGCCAAGCCGGAGGAGCAAATTTAGCGTTTAGTGGAACAGAGAATTTGGTTCTCCAAGCCCAACTCTTTGGCATAGACGCAACAACTGCTAAACGCTCCGCCGCCGAATTTTCTCAGCGCTTTCAAATGACTAGCTACATCGATCGCCCTGCATCCACTTATTCCGGTGGACAGAAGCGGCGTTTAGATATCGCTTTGGGGATGATTCATCACCCTAAATTGCTCTTACTTGATGAGCCCACAACAGGGCTTGATCCCCAGAGCCGGGCCTATCTTTGGGTTGAGATACAAAAACTCAAAGACGACGGCGTTACCATACTGCTAACAACCCAGTACATGGATGAAGCAGACAAACTCTGTGATACCATCGCCATTATTGATCATGGCCAAATTATAGCCCAAGGCACCCCTGATGAGTTAAAACGCTCCGTAGGCGGCGACACCATCGTTTTTAGTTTTACCTCCCCTGAGGTTGTCCATAAAGCTGAAGAATTGCTAACCACCCATGTAAAGCTGGAGCGCCTCCAAGTGAGTGAGAACTCGGTTTATCTTACCCTAAAGGATGGCGAAAAAACACTGCCCGATCTGCTACGCTTATTGGATGGTTCCGATTTACCCGTTCATAGTGTGACCCTTGCCCGGCCCAGTTTAGATGATGTGTTCTTAAAATATACTGGACGCTCAATGCGCGAAGACGGTGAAAAACAATGAAGTTACTCCATGACGTACGCCTGATGTTTAGCGCAAATATGATTCACAGCCTCAAAAGTCCCATATTTATCTTCATAAACATGTTCCAGCCTTTGATGTATCTTATTTTGTACATGCCGTTGCTGGGCGGATTGGGAAGTGTTCCAGGGTTTACTGATGGAAACACTGCAAACGTTTTCATCCCCGGACTTTTGGTCATGCAAGCAATTTTCGGCTGCGCATTTGTAGGCTTTCCTCTAATCGATGAAATCCGCTCAGGCGTCATTCAACGCTACCTCGTCACCCCAGTGAGCCGCTCAGCCATCATACTTGGCAAAGTCCTACGCGACGTAGTTGTCTTGCTTGCTCAGTGCATACTAATAACACTGGTCGCCCTCCCCTTTGGACTAACCCTAAACCCCGCCGGCTTTGCCTTATCCCTAGTCCTCTATGTCCTAATAGGCGCCATCATGGCCTGCCTCTCCTACTCCTTTGCGCTTATCTACAAAGTCGAAGACGCCCTAGCACCCACCCTAAACACCATAACCCTCCCAGTCTCACTTCTATCCGGCATATTTCTCCCCCTAGCACTTGCCCCCCTCTGGCTGCAATACCTCGCAAAAATCAATCCCTTCTCATACGGCGTAAACGCAACCCGCGACCTCTTTGTCGGAAACTTTCAAAGCATCAACATACCCCTAGGCTTTATCATAATCAGCATTATGTCCATCATCATATTCTACTGGTGCCTCCAATCACTCAAAAAAATGACCACCTAACCACAACAACAAACCCCACCCTCACAATTCACCGCTACCCAGCTTTTCTTCCTCCTCTCTTCATTGTTTATCTAACGACTTTTTCAAATTGAGCAAAAAAGGCTCTCTCTAATTTTTACCCTGCACCGTCAACTTGCACTAACACAAAGGCAAAGTCTCTGTTTTGTGTTGTTAGAGTTATGGCCGGTTGGGTTGGGTTTGATTCATTTTTACGTAAACTTTATGTTGTATAATGTGGAGTTATAGCGGGGATAGGCATGAATAGGTTTGTTTGTTTCGTGTTGTTTCTCTTTTTTACAGGAGTATTTTTGGCTGTTGGGGTTTGTTCGGTTGAGGCTTTGCCTTTGGTTGAGGATTCTTGGAGTTCAAAGGCTTCGATGTCTCAGGCGAGATCGGGTTTGGGGGTTGTTGCTGTGGAGGGTAAGATCTATGCGATCGGCGGCACCACCTCGGGTCTATTTCCTGATAAACTTGTGGGTACTAATGAGGTGTATGATCCTGTGACGGATACTTGGACTACTTTGGCGGCTATGCCTACGCCTAGGAGTCATTTTGCTATAGCAGCTTATCAAAACAAGATTTATTGCATAGGCGGATATGTGGGTGTAACCAAGGATCGGTGGGGATTCTATTCGTATATCACTTCGGATGTGGTTGAGGTTTATGATACGACCACAAACACCTGGACAAAGGGTCTGGCCCGTCCGCCCTACACGTTGACGAACAGACAAGCGTTGGTTGTAAATGGGCAAATTTTTGTTCCGATGGGTTTTCATAATTTGTGTATGTTTGATCCGCTTACTGGGGTGTGGACTGATCAAGGTTTGATGCCTGTGACTCCTCAGAGTAGTCGTTCGGTGGCTAGTTCGCGTCCTGTTGCGTTTGTTATGGATAATAAGATTGTATTTACTGGTGAGTTTGTATCCCGCGATTTTCCAGAGTGGAGTGATCTCTATATTTATGGTTCTCCTGAGCCGATGGTTTTGGTTTATGATCCTGTGTTTTGTGTTTGGAGTCGGGAGGTGGTGGGGCCTATGATTTTTTGTTCTGGGGTGGGTTTGATGACTTCGGGTGTTTTTGCTCCTCAGAGGGTTTATTTTTTGGGGCAAGCGCCGGGTAGTACTTTTCGTGAGGTGTTGACTAATCAGGCTTATGATTTTGCTGATAATTCTTGGTTACTTGGGGAGGCTATGCCTCATCTTCGGTTTGATTTTGGTGCGGTAATAGTTGATGATGTTTTGTATGTGATTGGCGGCTATGTTTCTTCGGAGGTTGCTGGGAGTTCTTCTGTGGTGTCTGTTGCGTTTAATGAGATGTATGTGCCGTTTGGTTATCGGTCTGTTCCTGTGGTTGAGCTGGTTTCTCCGGTGAGCCAGGTTTATAATGGGTCGAGTATAGAGTTGGAGTTTGTTGTGGATCGTCCGTGTAGTTTGTTGTATTATTGTGTTGATGGCGGGGATCTTGTGACTGTTGAGGGTAATGCTACTTTGTCAGACTTGTCTTCGGGTGTTTATAGTGTGGTGGTTTTTGCGGAGGATATGTTTGGTAATGTTGGTGTTTCAGAGACGGTTGTTTTCACGGTTGTTTCTGAACCTGATTCTATATTATCTACTCCTGTTTTGGCGGTATTGTGTGTAGTGCCTGTGTTAGTTGTAACTGCTTTCTTGTTGTTTTTGAGAAGACGCAGGTCGATCCGCTCTTTGCAGACGGGTTGATGTGCAGTAGGTGTCAAAATGGTTTATGCGGCGGTGGAGCAGATTTCTCTAAACGTTACACACCTTGTTTTCAGCAAAATTTGTATCTACACAAGAACATACGCTTGTTTTCTGTATCTCAGTTGGCAGGATTAATGTTAATGCTGAAAAGTCGAATAGACACCAATGGCGATTTTTTACACACCTTATAACGATCTCTGTTGAGTGCTCTGCAAACATAAAACTTTGTACTGTACCTGTTGTTCTTTAGAGTATCACGTGTTTCTTTGATCTGCATTTTAATTTTTGCCTGTTTGGTTTAAAAATTCTTGGCAAATAGTGTGAGTGATGATGCTATGGCTATCTCAGTAGTAGTGTGTAAATTAACTAAATCAAGTTGTAGCCAATGCGGTTTGTTGATCTTTGTTATTGTTGAGGGTGGTTTGGTTGTCTGAGTTGGTGTCGTCTTTGTGGTTTGAGGATGTGGGGTTTTTTCATGAACCTATACTTGATACTCCGCTTGGCCGGTTTTCTATACGTCAAACCCTTATCTTTTTAGTCTTTGGTCTCTTGGCTTGGCTTGGTTCGCTTCTTTTTTCTGATTTGGCGCTAAAAATTGTGGTAGCCGGGTCGATATTTTTTAGTGGTGCTGCCATTTTTACTCGAAAAATCAAAACTCTGCCCCCCGAAGTTCACCTGCTCTACCTGATACAAAGAGGTCCCTTGCAAAAACCCCCAACTAACCCCGAGTCGATTGAGCCTCCAACCCAGTCGTTGTTGCTCTCGGCCACTCTTGGGGTCCCCCTAAAAGTGGTTGGTGTACTCAAAGATCTCACAACTGGTGAGGTTCTCTCAGATAAACCCTTCAACGTAAATCTAGACAACATCCCCTATGCAAAGGGTCTGACTGATAAAGAGGGCTTTTTTTGCACCTACATTGTTCCTGACCGCTTCGGCCTTTTCCAAATAACTATCCAGCCCGAAGACGCCCAAGAACCCATCCAACAAATAACCCTAAACGTTAATTCTAAAACGGAGGCAACCCAAAACGCAGAAACTAAAAAAATCAACCCCTGAAACTTCTCTGTGCACCTATGAAGTGTTCCCCGTAAATTTTGTCATGCTTCCCAAACAAAGGCGTGTTGAAACTCTTGGGCGCTTCCAACGGCTCCTAAACAGTTTGCCTTGTGAAACAAAACTAAGTGCTCAAAAAACTCAACAAACCCTTGAAATCGCAGAAAACCAACTCACAACCACCTACTATCGCTTCTACCTCCAAACCCAAGAACCCCTTGATTGGTTAATTGAGCAATGCGGCTTTAAACACCAACCCCTAACTGAGCTCCCCCAAACCAAAGTTACCCAAACTTTTTCTAAATATCTCACCCTTGAGAGCGGTAGACTCGAACAAACCTTCACAGTGTATCAGTTGCCCGGAACATTGTTGCCCGGATTTATAAGTGAACTCTATGGGTTATGTGAGCGTGTGTTGATCTGTATTAGGCCTCTCTCCCCTGAGGCGGCCTCTGCACAAATGGGCAAATACCTCAGATTACTAAAGAGCATTCTCTTAGCTGATCAAACCAAGGGCCGTCTAACCAAAGACGAAATCAAACATAAACACAACATGGCTCAAGTCACCTACCAAAATCTCATCGCTGCCACCACGCGTCTCTTTGAATTAAAAATTAATCTTACAATAGAAGCCGCCACCCTTGCAGAACTCAAAACTAACACTAAAAAACTTAAAGACACCCTCCAAGCACGATTTATACGCTTAGACTGCCCCGCATATATGCAGCCTGAACTGGCTCAAGGCGAGGTAGCAAAAAAACTTGTAGTGGACACCACCACTGCTAGTGCCTTTTTTCCTTTTGTCTCAGCTGATCTAGTGGAGTCGCCTGGCGGAGTATTTTTAGGTGTAAATCAGCTCACAGGCGCACCGGTAATGTTTGATCCCCATTTACGCATGAACCAAAACATATTGATCCTAGGAAAAAGTGGTAGCGGCAAAAGCTTCACCTCAAAGATCCTCCTCACCCGTCTGCTGCAAAAACACAAAAACCTCGCCTATTACATCGTGGATCCCGAAAACGAATACAGCGAAGTCGCCCGTTGCTCAGACGCCGAAATCCTAGATATCACCGCTGAGAAACAGTTAGGCTTAGATCCCATCCAGATCTTTAGCGACAACAAAGACACCGCAGCAGGCATCCTTGCCGATCTAACCGGCATAGAGGACCACCACAACTACCAAGAACTGCGCACTATTGTGGGCATAAGCAAAGATCTGCTTGAAGTCTACCAAAACAGTCCCCCCAACCTAAAAGACCGTCTCGCACCCTTTGTAACAGGGCCTGATAGTTTTCTAACTCTGGGCCAACCCCAGCGATTCTCTGAGCGCATGGTCTTTAACCTAAGCGGTCTGCACCGACAGCTTGCCTTAACACAGCGCCGCAGTCTAACCTTTCAAGCGGCAAACGTTTTGGTCTTTAGTAAAATCTGGCAAATGCTTGACAACACCAAATTCCTCCCTCTCCACACCCCCAAACTAGTGATAATCGATGAACTCTGGCTATACACCGCACTGCCCGCCTCAGCTAGCTTTCTTGAAGGCGTCTCACGCCGAGGCAGAAAACGAAACGTAATTTTACTGCTAAACTCCCAACGTTTAGCCGATGTGGTGGAAAACCAATCTGGGAAAGCAGTTATTGAAAACTGCGCAACCAAAATGCTGCTCCGACAAGACGAATCCGCCATAAGACTTGCAGGCCAAACCCTAGGATTGTCCCATACCGAACAAGAAGCATTGCTAGAGTTAAACCAAGGCCAAGGACTGATTACCGCAGGCGACATCCACCTGCCCATCGACTTCCTAGCAACCCAAGAAGAATACTCCCTTTTTACCACCAAACCCACCGAAAGAAAAACCAACCCAACTTGAATGATGGATGGCACTAACAAATAGATGTTGCAAATTACAAAATAGCTGGCCTGTCAAACATTTATCCAGATCCCTGGAGTACGGTTAACCAACACAGGAGGTCGCCTGTGGATGTCATAAAATCGGTGCTTTCTTTGCAGGCACGGCGGCTTTTCGAGGTCTCTATTTTTTTGTCTGTCTCTATGGCGGTATGTTTCTGATGTTGGTAGAGGTTTTGGAAAACATTAAATACCTACCATGCATGGTGGTATCTGAGGAAGAAACAACGACTGAAGAAAAGAAAGTCTCATTTATTCAGTACAATGCTGAAGGCAATAATCTGGAAGCTTTTCTTGGCCCCTTAGAGGCAAATATACTTCAAACCATGTGGGATTTAAAAAAATATCCCATAACCGTTCGAGAAGTGTTAGAAAAACTCAAACAGCAAAAATCAATCGCATACACCACCGTTATGAACACAATGGATCGGCTCTACGAAAAAGGCCTGCTTGATAGAAAAATTGAAAAAAGCAAAAGCGGAGCCTACCTTTACTATGTGTATTGGCCTAAACTTGAGGAGACCAACTTTAAAGAAACGGCTGTTCGTCAGGTGCTGGGTAGTCTTTTAGATAATTTTGGTGATTTGGTAACTACTTGTCTTGTAGACAAAGCGGTACTCAATGATCAAGAATTAGAGGCTCTAAAAGAGCGGGTTGAGAAAAACCTAAAAGAAAAACAGAAATAACGCTGATGATTTGCTATGGTGAGTATTGCTGATTTTGTATTTCAACTCAGCCAGCCTGCCTTTTTCTACTCCCTAGTTTCTCTTCTTGCAGCTTTTTTCTTCATTAAAATTTACCTAAAACTTAACCCCTCGATCTCTAGGTATCGTCGGAGTTTAATGTGGTTAGTGCCGTTGGTTCTTCCGGTTTGTGTGTTGCTTGTATTTCAGCCTCAGATAATGATGGCGGCGGTTCAAACCATTTCAATCAAAGTTTCAGGTTATGAAATCCTTGCTGTCTCACCTAGTGTTTTGTCGGTTACCGGCTTGATTTGTCTTAGCGGAGCTATTACCGCGGTTGTTTTTTTGGGTTTGGTACTGTGTTTTGGTAGCAGATTTGCTCATAAGCGGTTTCATATCGTTTTGATGGCTCCAGATGAGTATGTGGATGTTCAACAAAAAGTTAAGACAACCGCGCGTAGTCTTGATCTTAAGGCGCCCAAAGTTGGTTTAGTGGATGATTTGGTGCCTAATGCCTTCACTGTTGGGCATGGACGTGGGGCTACCATAGTTTTTTCTTTGGGGCTTCTAAATATGCTTAATCTTGATGAGCTGTCTGCTGTGATTGCGCATGAGATGGTGCATATCAAAGAGAAAGATTTTCTCTTCAAAAGCACTGTAAACGCCTTGAGTGTTTTGTCATTTTTTAATCCCTTTGCCTATCTTGCGGCATCCCATGTGCAAAAAGAGCGGGAGTTGCATGCAGATGCAAAAGCGGCTGTTTTACTTGATGAGCCGGGTGTGTTGGCGGGGGTTCTTGCAAAAATCGAATCTGTTGTAGCACAATTTCCTAAGCCTCGCTTTGTTGATGTTGTGTCTTCTAATTTGTTTCTTGTTTCTCCGCTTGTTCCTGCGCCGCGTTTACTTCTTGCGTCGCATCCCAAAATAACTCAGAGGATTCAGAACATAAATTTCCTCAAAAATGGCTCTTCTAAGAAACGCCGTCGTTTAGTTTCAACTATTTTGTTGGTGTGTGTGCTTGTTTGTGGTGTTGGGGCGGTTGTTTATACAGCTATGCAGGTTCAAGATTTGGCTTATCAAAATGGGTGTGTTATGATGATGGCGGAGAATCAGAAGTATTATCTCTATAATGATGCTTTGGGACGGTTTAATCCTGGTGCTCCTACGGGAATTCTTTTTCTTGATGAGGAGAATGCGTTGCGTTTTCTGTCTTATTTAGCCTTAGATGATGTATATGTTGCTGGCTATGAGTATTTTGATGGTGCTTGGTATACTGCGTGTTATTTGTCTTGTTGTGTTGGCGCCAATGGGGAAACTGTTATTGGTGGTGGGGGGTCACCGTCGTTAGTTGTGTATAGTGATCGTGTTGTTGTTGCTGGGCAGAGCGGTTGTCCGTTTTCTCCGTTTGATTCGTTGCGCTTAAAGCCTGATATTGTTGTGTATGATCAGCAGCATTTCAGGATGAGTAATATGTCCTAGTCTATGTTTTGGATATAACCAAAATTTACCTACCATTGTCAATAGTAAGTAATATATGGTTCACTGCACACAACATCTAACAACGAAAAAGGAGAAATGTACCATGAAACTAAACCTAAACTATATCTTCGGTGGGTTAATGGTGGCTGTTTTCCTAGTTACCTGCCTGTCTTTGCCTGTCTTATCCGCGGCAAACAGCGAACCCACAGTGTTTGTCGGAGGATATCTATGGTCCATAGCAATATCTCCCGATGGCAAAAACATCTACGTCACAAACAGCGAAACCGTCTCTGTAATAGACACCTCTGCCAACAAACTCTTAACATCAATAAAGACCGGCGACAAACCCTGGGCAGCAACTACATCCCCTGATGGCAAATACGTCTATGTCATAAACCGCGACCTATACTACGCCCAACTGGACGTGCCCTATGTACTGCCCGATGGACGCCAACTATTTGAGGCTACAGTTATGAATGCATCACTTTCTGTTATAAGCACCGCTACAAACACAGTGGTGGCAACAGTTATGGGCATAGATGATCCTTTGGCCTTGGCAGTGTCCCCTGATGGCAAATATGTCTATGTACTAGACAACAAACCCTCTGAGGCAGCAGTTGGAGGCGGCGGAGATCTTTTAGTGATAAATACAGCCACAAACTCTATCTCATCTGTACTGTCTTTCATAGATGGAATCCCTCTGGATTTAGTTGTCTCACCTGACGGAAAATACGTTTATTTCACACAAGGCACAGGCTTTATCTCAGTAGTAGACACCACAACTAACACACGAGTAGCCCGCATATCCTTTGGCTATGGCAACGGCATCAATTATTTGGCAATATCACCTGATGGAGCATTCCTTTACATAGCAGGCTTTACAGATTATCTGACAGGTACTCTGGGCGTTTATGTAGTAGACACCAAAACCAACACCATAGTTACAGCTATATCTGGCTTAGGCGCCCCAAATGGGTTAACGGTATCCCCTGATGGAAAATATTTGTATGTCACTGAGTTATGGAATAATACAGTTTCAGTAATAAACACAAACACTAACCGCGTTGAGTACACTATCAGTGCCGGCGTAAACTACCCCCAAGGAATTGCCATATCCCCCGACGGCAAGACTCTGTATGTAGCGAACAACGTATACGCCCCCAAGAAAGACTGCGAATTCGGTGTAGACTACTTTGGGGAAATTCTAACAACACATACTGATCCAAATACCATCGAAACCACAACAACAAGTAGTGCTTCTGCGTTTGAGTCTTCAAATTCAGACATCTACGTTGTTGCTCAAAGTGTAGGCAATGCGGCTTCAAATTCTGATGCTGATTCGTTTGTTCCCTTTAGTCCTTTGCAGTCACTGATAATTGTGCTAATTTCCTGCGTAGTTGCAGCAGGCCTTCTAACGGTCGTACAAATGAAATACGGATCTGCAAAAAAACACCAATAAACCCAAACATAAGATCTAACAATGTGGGCTAAACGCCCACAAGTTAGCCTTTTTCTATTCTGTTGATATTTTGATCGTGCTTGTCGTATTGTTAAGCCCTGTTTGAGCTATCTGGCTATCCACCAAATACTTGGATGATGTTATCCGGCAGACTATTTGTTGCTCTGAGCCAACACTATTTCGATCTATAACGCTTGTTTTATGGAATTTCTTTTGTGAGTGCCAGTGGCAACTATTTGTTTGCATCAAGCGTTTGGCGTTATTATGACTACTGTAAATGAATGTACCTTAAACCTTATTTTAAGTCCTGCCCACGTATTGCTTTGACCGCATTATAAGTTAGGATATAGATGTTTTAGTTTACCTCTTGCTTGTTTTGTGGTAAAATGCCAATCTATCTGCTTACCCGAACCATTTCGATCTGCCGCCCAAACCGAC
>NZ_WRFL01000013.1:0-43571 GCF_009778815.1 Candidatus Bathycorpusculum sp. | reverse complement strand
GAAACTGGTTTGGTTGTATGAACCTGTTTGTCCAAAGGTGATGCCGCTCAAACCTAGCCAAGGTCCGGCGATCTTGTACCATTCTTCTACGTTTTGAGCTGATATGGGGGTTTCCCACCAGTTTATTGGCAGAGCAGTGGTGGAATATGGACTCTTGGAGACTTGTTCTTCTTGGACGATTAATGTTACAGGTGCGCTCATGCTTGGTTCCATGATTAGTCCGCCCCATCCGGGTCGGGGGGTGGCGTTTGCATCGTTTCCTGTTAGGGTTTGTCCGGCATAGAATAATTGGAAGGTCCAGTTACCTACGCGATCAGGGACAAATGTTGTGTATGAGCCGCCTGTTGAGTCGCCGTTGAAGGGACCTAGGGTTGTGTTTGTGCCGTCAGGATTCATTTGGATAACGGTCATGCCCGTTGGGCCTTCGCCTGTTGCCAGAGGGGTTGCTAATAAAAAGTTGATTGTAACGGTTTGGCCTACTCCAATGGGGTTGGGAGCAACATTAAGATAAGCATATGTTGGGATGCTTGTGCCGGGTGGAGGATAGATTTGTCCTGTGTTTGGTGCAATGAATATTGATGACGCTATAGCAAGTATCAGTATTGTTGAAAATAAAATTGCTATGTTCCTATTTTTCTGCATTTTGTTTTTCTTCCTTTGTGTTGAACGATACGAGAATAACTCGCTCGTTTTCCAAAAAGTTGTCATTGCAACTACTATTTATAATATTCCAATAGCCACCCTAAGATACGCTTAAATTTATGGGCGAAAGTGTTCCATTTTATAGAATTAACGTTTTTTGGTACAGGCTTAATTACCATGGAGGTATCAGGGGGTTGTTCCACTTTTGATTTCTCAGTAAAAATGGAACACTATTCCTCGTTGTAGTTTTGTTGTCGACCACGCACCCACAAAATCGCAAACAACACAAACGCAATCAAAATGGCGCATAATGCTATGGCCAGCACCGCCATCAAATCAAGATCTTCCAAAGACCCCTTGCTGAGCGGATCATAAAAGATTGCTGTAACCATATACGTATCCTCAGAGGCTATGTAGAAATTGTAGCTTTGTGCTTCAGATATCATTGTGCCGTTTTGGAGCCAGCCCATAAACTTGTAATTCACAGCTGGAGCTCCCGTTAAAAATTCAAAAGACCCCGCCTCAAACAAATAAGGCGTGTCTAGGTCATGGTTGATGGTGCCGCCTTGGAGTTCATATTGCCGAAAGATTACGGTGGCGAAATTTTGCTCAACAAAAGACCACACACCATACAACACTATGTTGTTAGTTCCTGCTATGATACTGTCAGGCACCACAGCACTTAGATCAGAGACCACAAAATCAGGATCCACCGCATTATAGGCATAAGCCCAGCCCATAAAATAATAATTATCTGCAGTAAGATTGAAAGGATTAGCAGCAACACTAACCATATCCCCAACATTGTAGAAGAAATGATCATTAGGAGCTGAGCCTGCTGCATTTATGGCTGTACTTGGAAAATTGGCATTATAACTCAGAGTAATCAAACTTCGCGTACCATACACAGTGAAAGGTATTATATATGCAGGCGTAGCCGTCCATGTACCTGCAGTACCAGCCGCACTATTTGAAAAAACATTACTATAACCCATATTGCCTTGCACAAGTAAATAGGCATCCATATTGGAGTTATACACACTTGTGGCTAGGTGCACTATCACTAAACAATATTTTGTATTGTTAATAGTCTGATAATTGCCGTCAAAAGTGAAAACTAAATCCGCCCAGCTTCCAGCATAATAATCCACTGCGTATAGTTGATCTGACTGAGCCAATACCGAACCAACAGGAGTTAATGCTGTGGCATCTGCTGAAAATATCAAACACTGAAAATATTGATCATCCGCGGGCACATAAGGCATGCCTAAAGTTAGTTCTACTTGGGTGATGTAATCGCCGCTACCCGTAAATGAAATTGACTGATAACTATTAGCACCGGATCCAGTATAGACTGAGGGGTGAAACACATTTTGGTAAATCATATCGGGTGTTTCTTGAATTTGGTCTATTATATCGGGCTGTGTTATGATGCCGTAGGCTGTGAAGCATATGCCTTGGTTGGGTGACATGGTGTTCCAGGTGGCTGAACCGCCTTGAGTCATAACTATCCCGCCATTAACAGGGGGTGATGTGCTTGGCGCATATACTGTCACATACATGTCAGTGTGCCAGACAGCATTCCCGCCTGTGTTGAATATCATCCAGTAGGTTTCATTTTCTATTAGTCTTGGCAGGTCTGAGAAGGTAAAGTTCATTTCGCCTATTCTTGGGGTGAATTGTATGTTTGTCCAGCTCAGCTGGTCGCTGTCACTTATCCATTGATCAGGCGCGCCGTTATTGTCGGTGTAAATTGAGATGTATAGGTAGGGGTGATTTAGGATGTTCCATACTACTCCGGTGCCGCCTACTTTCTGAAGCACTAAGCCAATGTATGCAAGATATTCGCCGTCGGCATTGAAGCTAAACGCTATGCTGGTGGCGTTGTGGCCGTTGTTTGCACCTGTCATGAAGGGTGAGAGGTAGTAGGGTGTGCCTGCGGTGTCGGTTTTGCTGGTTTGATCGATGATGTGGTCGGCAACGGTTGAGCCGCCGCCGATTACAATTTGGCCATCTGCGGGAGTAGTGTATGTTAGGCCTGCAAATATGGCGCAGAATATAATCAGAATTAAGGCAGTGGTGATAATGTGGTTTTGGGTTTTTAGGTTAATTTTAGATGTATACATTTTTGGGCAAATACCCCTACCTTTTTGGTGTAAACTTTGCATGTGTTGATTTCCCTAAAAATGGGGGGTGGATTGAGCCTTTTTCGTGGGGTCACGAAAATGGTCAGGTTATGCTTTTGGGGCGACTATGTTGCATGTGGCGTAGTAGGTGTAGGTGCCGGCAGCTGAGGGGGTTATAGAGATGCAGGCTCTGCCGTCGATGTTGGTGGTGGTTTGGCCGACTTTGTTATCATTTTGGTCATAGAATACGACGGTGTGTCCTTCTTTGGTGGTTAGATGCAGGCCATCAGATAGGGTGGTGGTTAATGTTACGCTGTCGCCCTCAGTTATGGTGTTGACGCCCAGTTTGACTTTGCTCAATGTGGCTTGGTCGGGGTCGGGGTCGGGGTCGGGGTCGGGATCGGGGTCGGGATCGGTGGGTTTGGGATTGACGGTCAGTGTGTCAGAGGCGGGGGATACTATGAGGTATCCTGCGGCTAAGACGGTGCTCATGGTTGCGATTAGGGCGATTAGGCAGAGGGCTAGGATAGTTTTTTTGGGTACGGTTTTGGGTAGATTCATCTTATTTTGTTCACCTCACAAACGAGAGTATGATTATTGCAATTGAGAGGCCGATCATTACCGAGGTAAAGACGGCGCCAATTACTTTGCTAAGCGGCCAAGCATCTGCGGGTAGGGGTTGGTTATTGGCATCTAACTTGGCTGCTGGGATGGGTTTGGTTTTTGGTTTCTGTGGTGGTTTTTCTTTGGTTTTCTTTTTTTCTGGCGGGGTTTCTGGGGGTGTTAGGTGGGGGTGGGCACGGTAGTAGGCCGCTATAACTTCCTCCTCTGTCATTCTGATTGGTTCGGGTTTCTTTGTTGTCCTTGCGCGTACTTTTCGGACAGGTTTCTTTTGGGGCATTATTCGCCATACCTCCGCATCCTAGGATTACGACGAGACGACTTGAATGCTAAGAACCAGGCCAACCCATTGAGTATGATTAGTACGAAGTCCATGAGAGCCATGAAGTAGAAGCCCCATTGAAACGCGATGCTCCAGGGCGATCCATCGTAGCTAAGCACCATAGCAATGGTAAGTATGCAAAACGGCAGGCTGATGATGTTGCACATAATTGCCCGGGCAATGTTGGGCTCATTCGGATTAAATATACCCTCATATAGGCTGATGAAGAAGAAGAGAAAGCTAAACAGCACCGAGACTAACAGCTGAATTAAAAAGACTGCATCAACAGCCACTCACAGCAACCTCCTTAGCTGTTTTTAGCCGATACCATTTCTGTGCACTAACCAACTCAACATATGTGCAAACAAATAGTACGACGGAACATATCGCCAAACTAACTACTTGAAATATAGAGAGAGGAGCAATAGACATAACGACTAGTAATAGTGCAGCACATATTGTCACGATTACACTGAGTATGCATAAAATTGCATATGTCATAGTGTAAAGTATTTTCTTTATGTCCGTGCCCTCCGCTTATACCACATGACCAAAGTCACAGCAAACAAAGATACCGCGGCGACCGTGCAAACCAAAAGGACCACATCACCCAGCAACAACCTATAGACCTCCTGAGAGGACCCAGACAGCAATGAGAGCCACTGCCGCAAGTCCAATTATACCCAAGACTATCCACAGCAGTTTGTTGCTTCCTTTGGCTTTGCCTCCTAAATCACTTCTTAATTGCGCGCCCTTTGTGATGCCTGCCTGCTCAGCCTGATCCAGCATTATATTCACTTCGTCTTGGCTGTCCCAGGATTCAAAGTATGTTTTGAGCATCGTAGTATCCATATTAAACAGGGTATAGGTAGTTTGCTTTTTCACAGTCTGCTCAGCAGTTGTATTGCCTTGCGAGAGATCTGAGGGATCAACTGGTGCAGTGGTGGAGACTTTAGTCTTTTCTTCAATGCTTATGCGGACAGTTTCAGCCCACTCCCGTATCTCCGGGGGTAGAATCTCTTTATCTTCAACCGTCTGTATAGCCAGCTGAGTGGTGGCCGGAACCATAATGGTGTGGCCCTCAAAGGCGAAAAATACTGGTTTGCGAATACCTTTCCAGGTAAACTTTTTGCTCAAAGCCTTGTTGGTAGTGTAGGGGATGACATAGATTTCACTATCCAACCCCTTACTGCCAACTTCGATGTATTGACCCTCTTTACCACAGGGTTTCACACGAATAACACTGATGTTACCGGCCAAATCCATCTTGATAACCGTTAAGCATTTGCTGAATTTAGCCAAAAGAAACGTCATAGCCTCAGGCGTAAATAATAAGGGACCACCCAAGATGAGCATACCACCCACAACACAACAGATAATGGTGATTATCATACCAATAGGATCAACTGCGGCGACGCTCATCCGAAAAGTGACCCCCAGAAACCTTTCTTACGCTTATTTTGCGCGCCTTCAACTTCAGCGATGTTTATGTTACGCGTCTTGGCGCTTATCTGCATCAACAAAAACCCATTAACCGGACTGTTGGAACGCATACCAATAGCCGCAACCACATTATCAATCAGCTCTTTTTTCCTTGGGTCTTTGGTACGCTTCTTCATACGCCGTGCAGTACGGGTTGCCTTCATCACAAAGTATTGTGCGTCTAACCCCGTGCAGTTAGTGAGGTAACTAGTACGCATTGTGTAGGGATAGAGGGGTGCTAAGAGCGGCTCATAGGTAGGGCTCTCAGGATCAAAGAGTGCAATCCACTTATCATCATCAGTCACCATCTCAATATAGCTCACATCATTAGCCGACTGAATCTCACTATTGACGCCCAATTCGTCACGTAAGATGTCGCGGCGGCTCTGCTCACGCAAATACTCAGATGCCGAGGGTTCATCGGGTTCAGTTCTACGCCCAACCATTGTTATTTTTCCTTCTTTTGTTTTCAACCATAACTTCGTGTGTCAACCATGGCTGCCCAGGCATATGACGGCAGAGAACCGAAATAGGAAGGGAACAGTTCTCTGCCGCCTGTATGTCAGGTGACATTATACCGATCCTTAGCGGAAGAGCATAATGGCAGCAAGAACCGCGGCACCAATCAGAGCCAGCACAACTAGACCCAAAAGCGGCCATGAAGAGTAGATGATGTTGGTTGTGTTACCAAACGCATCTACGGCTTCGGGTGCAGCGTTTAGGCCGGTGAAGACATTTGCGGTCTGAGAAACCATCGCTAAGCCGACTGCGGAGCCTACCGCTACGGTTATGATTGCAATGATAATCATCAAGATTCCAAATCCTTGTTCTGCCATGTTAACATCACGCTCCCCGCCATGGTTAGGCGAATGAAGGCTAACACCACGTTAGCATTGACAACTGTCTAATTATTTGAATGTATATAAGAAATATGTCAGAAATTCTGACACAAACTAAACAAATGTCAAGTCTTCGGCTCTGCCAAAGCTTTGTAGAGCAGACCGGCAAAACCAAAGATAATAAAGCTAATTCCCACAGGACCCGCCAAGGGAATCAGTGCCGCATACAGTGACCCCACAATAAACCACAGCACAATAAGCACCGTTAGGTTTTGGTAGCGTATATAGAGTGCAATACTTATGATCAGGACCAGTATGTAGAAGAATGATCCGCCTAAACTGTAGGTCCAGCAGCCCAAAATGAAACCTGCAAAATCCCAAGCCAGCAAAGGCTGCCAAAGCGGCGACGTATCAATACTCCAAGTCCACACCGGATTAGGTACGGGATCCTGAGGATTAGAAGAAGGAGAAATAGGCGGAATAGGCGAGGGCGTAGGCTGTGCCGTATCAGTACCCCGGATTATATACCACATCTTAAGCGCCGGATCAGTCGCATTAACCTGACCACCCCTAAACCGATACATAACCGCCGCTGTATCCGAACTATTCTGCACAACTACCTGCAAACAAGGCGGCACATCATCAAAATTACTCAAAAAATTATTATTAGCCGCAATAACAAGCAAATAATCACCATTCAACTGCAAGGTACCATCAAAATAAAAGGTCAACTCATTAACATTAGTCGAAATAGTATTAAACAACACAGGCAGACTGAGAGCTATTAAATTAAACCCCGATGAATCATAAGACGTAGCTATACCCGCAACCATCTCCCCATTAGTTGGAATAGAACCCAACCGATTAACCTTAACAGTAACACTGGTTAAAAATTTTCCCGAGGCAGTAGAAAAACTTTGCAGCAAAGCAGAGTTAGCCGTAGTCACATCTGAACGTCCAGTAGCAATAGAAATTTTCTGAGAGGTGTCATTAAATACATTTTGATCCACTACGCCATCTGGCGGCGGCGGGGTTGGCGGGGGTGGAGTTGGGGTTGGTGGATTTTCAGGAGTAGCAAACAAAGCAAAGGTCATGTTTCTAGTTGATATTATTTGCCAGCCAGTAGAAACTAAACCATACGTTACCCCCGAACTGCGTAAAGTATTGGCTGGAGCTTGAGAAAAATAATTATGCTGCACATAACCTAAACTACCCGCTGCAGCAGTAACAAATTCTACTGCAACAAAGTATTGTTGATTAGCGGGTAATCTTACATTATTAAAATTAAATGTAGTAGTGTAAGTAGTAGTAGTAGATGATAAAATAGTATTAAGGTTAACACTACTGGATTCTGCTATAAGCGAACCAATAGTAGTGCCATCAAAATTATAAATTTTAGCAACTGCTGTTCCTGCAGTAGCTGTGCTATAGCGAGCTAAATTAAAAGTAACTCTATCTATAAATACATAATCCTCAGTATAAAAAACGTTACCAATAGATTTTTGATTAGAAGTAATCATTGACCCCACTTCATTGGAAGCGATGTTAACGGGATTACAGTAAGCGTAAGCTTCTGTTGGCGGCGGGGGTGGAGTTGGGGTTGGTGTGGGGGGTCTGGGCGTTGGAGTTATTGTAGGTGTAGCAGTGGGAGTTGGGGTTGGTGTGGGTGCTGTTCCGCGGGTACCCATAAGAACAAAGGGTATATTGGTGCTCTGCAATATCCACGATCCGCTGCCTAATCGATATAGGGTTATTACACGTCCCAAGTCACCGCTAAAAGATGTGGAAGAATAACTCAAAATATTAACCCCATCATCTACTGAGGAGGTTCCCGTAAGCGTAAAAACAAGGTAGTATGCATTGGCAGGTAAAATTTGACTATTAATATTTAATACTACACTATTTAGTGTTCTTGGTAAATCGGCATAGTTATATAGAAAACTTTGCAGCTCAGTGTCGGGCCGGTCATAGTTGGGATCTTGGCTATATATTGAAAGTTTCAATTGCCCCGCGGTATTGTCACTGATACGCTGCAAGGTGACTTGTATACTGTCATATGAGCGGTCATAGATAGTGCGTGTATAAATTGCTAACCCCGACAGCCCATATGCACCGCTTATACGTACTGTGTTACCGGTAACTTGTCCTGTTCCCATAACAGTATTGAAGACTAAACTTTGCGCTGCTATAGGTTCAGCAGAAAACAAACTCAAACCAACAAAAGACAAAATGACAAGAACAGCAATTATCTGATTAAACATTTTAGTATTCATTTAGGGGTCTCCCGCTGATTAATTCAATTACAAATGATACCATAAGAAAGCCCCAAATTGCTACCAAGGCCATATCAAATGCTAACACCACATTGGATGCTAACGGATCAAGGGGAAAGGCACTGCTTAATTGCAATACAAGCATAGGAAAGCCCGCTACCAAGGAGAGCATCATGCTAAAGTACCACGGAATAGAACCCATAATGTCACCTATGACTCCCAGAAGAGTGGGCGGATCACGGGTACTCCAAGCTGTAGCAATTTCTCCAGGATCACCATATTGGACTGCTGCAGAATCCAACGTCTGCTCAGGAGTGGAAATGGCGCTAAATAAGTCAATGACACCTAAACCCTGCAGAGCAGTAACCAATCCCATGGCGGCATTGATGCAGACAAAGATAAGCAATAGTTGGGCTTGAATTCTCATGTTTAGCCGCCCCTCCGCTTCCAATACGTGATAGCTAACAAAATCATCAGACAAAAGGCCGCAACAAAGACACCTGAATTAAGGGTCAGCCAGCCAATCCACCACAACATAATCGATACGACAATGCCTGCAAAGGTACCCAGATAAGAGTTTATGGCGCTAAACACGCCAAAGACTACCAGTATGATTATGGCCGCTACGATCTGCTCTGATGGTATGCCCATAAAGTTACCAAACACTGCTAAGTCAATGCGCGGGGAATTCGCGGATGCGTCCCCGCCAATAGTCTGCTTAAAGGTGAGCTGGCCAAAAACTGTATGGTTAACTTGCGCAGTTAGAAAATATACTGCAGAGGGTGAAACGTCAATCCATAGGTCACTAAAACTGGTGGTGTCTTCATGTAGTATGGTGAAGACTATGTTGTCTTGTTGGTCAGTAATGTCGTATGTTACGCTTATGGTTCCGCCTAAGAGGTCTTCGTAGTTTACGCGGATGGTGTCGGGGGTGGGTTTGCTGGCGGTTAGGTGTACGTATTGGTATTGCCAGATGGTTTCTTGGGGGAAACTCATGGGGCTGATGGTTAGGGTGATGACGCTTGAGGTTATGGCTACGTTGCCAAAGGTGAAGGTGGTTCCGTCTTGGAAGATAAGGGTTATGCGATAGATGCTCTCGGGTCGCAGTGTGAGTTGTGCGGTGTTGGTGGCGTCTATGGGGCTTTTGGCTGCAATTGCTGGGGTTCCCTGGACGCTTAATAGTTCGGCTTGGACAAATATTCCGGGGTTGACGCCGCCTAAGGTGCGCATTACAAAGGATATGGGCTGCAGGTTGGGCAGTGAGGAGTATATGGTGTAGTTGCCGCTGTATTCGTTTTGGTCTAGCCAGTATTGGCGTGTGATGTTGTAGCCATAGTAGTTGCTGAGGTCGTATTGGAAGTAGAGTGGTTGGCTGGTTGTTGTGTAGGTGTAGGGGCTGCCATTAGCGGGGGTGATGAAGTTGTCGGGGGCGTGGTTGGCTGTGGGTGGGTAGATGACTGTTACGTTGGCGCCTGTGTTGACGGGGGTTAATCTTGTTTCGTCGATGAGGCCATTAAATGTGTAGGTGTAGGTGGTTTGTGCCTCAGCGGGTACCAGTGATAACGCTGGAAGTATACATGCCAAGAGCAGTATTGCAGCTATGAGCAGGTTACTTTTTTTGTACAAGTACAAACCATCCCTTTATTTTCTCTGTAAACACGGGTTGAACAATTAACACTTCAAGCTGTGCTTTGGGTCCCATGCCGAGTTTTTGCTCCGCTTGGATCTTTGCGATTTCGCATGCAGCGTCGCTGGATAATTCTGCATCATGCACCCATAGAGCCTTCATCATCTTTTCTTTACGTAAAGATATGTCTGGCAGGGTATGACGGAAAGCGTAATCGTTAGCCACTGTACCAGCTCTCCGTGTCGTTGCGTGTGCCAAATATGAGGAACCAGAGGACGTAGAAGGCTATGAGGACCGGTCCCCAGAGTGCGCTTAAGAATTTAGTCATTGAGAGGGCGGTGTCTGCCTGCAGCAGACCCATACCGTGTAAGAAGTTGGTGGCTATGGCTATTATGCTGTAGGCTAAGGGCTGTGTCACATACCAAGCGATCGCCGTGATAGTGCATAATGCCAGGCAGACTAAGGCGGCAAAAACAGGATTCAACGCTTAGCCTCCTTTTTTACTGCGTCGACATTAATCTTATCCTCACATAACCTGTATAGATTCAAAATACCTAAACAGCTCATTATTGGCGAAGCAACTATCAGAAAATACTCGGTCTCTACTAGACCGGCAACAAACCCAGCTCCACCCATTACAGATAGAAATATAGCTATCAGGAAAACTCCGAGGTTTATTTTGGCGGCCTTTACTTTGTCGGTCAGTTTAGGCCCCTCCAAAGTAGACTTGTCTTTGTGTGTATTGCCATACCCAGATGGCAAGTGCGAATATGCCGATGACTAAAAAGCCCATAAAAACTACTGTGATAAATTGGTCAGCGGTGATGATGGCATTATCCACCAGACCCATCTGAGTCATTATAGTCCGTGACACAGCCTGTGTCACACCAACTACCTGGGTGACAGTAAACCAGGCAACCGCAACCACCACTAAGTACACTATGATAGTTGCGAGCTGGTACGCGAAATTTCCCAGTTTGAAATACGGATTGTAAACTAACGGCGTCTGCGCCGTCTACGATTACCTCCACGCTTTTGGTTTCCTTGACTGGGACCTGCAAAACTGATGTGGCTGCCTCGGCTCTGGCCGCCGCCAAAACTTATGCTTTCTCGGCGCTGATGATTACCCGCAAAAGAAACATGCTCGCGTCTGCTGTTAGTGCCATAGCTGATGTATTCCCCACCACGCCGGTCATAACTAATATGTTCCCCACGCGAACGGTCTCCATTGTTTTGGGGACGATTGCCGCTATTTTGCGAACGATTAGAGCGATTCCGAGTACGCTGTATTGGCTCGCGTCGATTATCTACGGTCCAGTTGCCGGTGCTGGTATGTATAGTCCGTCCGCTAATCAGCGGGCTGGTCGCAGTGTTTCTCTGGACCCGGGCACCATATCGCATACCTGCATCTGCGGCTTGACCGGCAGCTCGTTTAGCACCCTGATAAACTTTCCCCGCATTCTCCCTTGTGACCACTCTTTTGGCTTCATCTTTAATTTTACGTGCGGCCTCTTTGATCACCATCAGCGGCGCCTCCTGTGACCACGATCCGGCGTACCCGGTTGATTGTAGTGGACTAAGCGTTTGATGCCGCCGCCTTGGCGATCATCCGCATCATTATCCCCATCAGTATTATACACACCGTGGAGGACGCGTTTAACAACTGGATTCTTTTTATTGCCCATTATTGTTTGCTCCTTTTGCGTCGCCCGCTTTTCTTAGAAGAGGATTTACGTTTACGAGTGACTGGCTTGGTTTGTTTAGAAGTAAGGGGACCGAACAAACTCACACGCTTAGTTTTACCGCCAAATTGATTCAGCAAATCCTTGGGCAATGGAATAGCGTGTGTCTTTTTAGTTACATGACCGCTTCTGAAATTGAATGGTTTCTGGCTTGATCCACCTGGAATACCTGGCAACCAAGGTACTGGAAAAGGTAGACGCGACTGCGGATTAGATTGCGGAGAAGAACCACTGCCGCCAGTTGTGGTCTCGCTCCAAGGATCCTGCCGTTGCGGCGTAGGAATATAGAGCGCTGGTTGCTGTATCTGAGGCACATCAAATTTTGGCGACTGCTCTTGAATCTGAGGTACGTCAAATACTGGAACTGACCCGCGCTCTTGTGTCTCAGCAGGTATAAAACTAGGCACTGATGACTTTTTCTCTTGGGGCATTTGTTGCTCAATAGACGCTGTTTCAGGTCTTTGTGAAGATGTCTCTATGGGCTGATCATATACGCCCGTGGGAAGATATTGACTTCCAAGTAATTCACGATGTCTGCTGCGAGGAGTAACACGAGCAGTCACATCCACATTTGATCGCATATTAATCACACTGGCGGTACGTTCTTCGGGACGTGCACCAAGTACCCGTCGACGCCATGCCTCGGATGCATATAATCGGGTAATCTCAGCTGTAGTCATACCACGCAACATAAGGGTACGGTTTATGCCGCTTTCTCCACGTGCGCGTTCTGCATCTAAGGGATTAGGTCTCATGTTCACGCGGCCCATAACGCTGGTTGTAGTTCGACCATAAATTGCATTAAACAGAGGGTTGTTGCGTTGGTATAGGAAGGGGTTGCCTGTTTGGTCTAGTTCCCATGGACTGCGAACTTGTTCTTGGGTTTGTTGCGGCTGGGCTTCGGTAGTTGTGGGTGATTGTCTGCGTCGTGATTGCGCGGTCCATCGGCTACGTGGAATGTTTACTGGTGGTTTATACTCTACAGCTGTGGCGTCGGTTATGGTTTCAGTTACGATTGGTTTTGGTAGGGATTCAGTTGTTTGAACTGTTCCGCCTGAGCCGTTGATTACCCCGTCTGCGACGTTGTCGGGTGAGATGGTTTGTCTGCCTTTTGGTGTAGTGGTGGGTTGTTTTCTGTAGAAGTCGTTGAGGTTTGTGCGGGGTCGAGATGGTGCGGGTTTGACTATGCTGTCTGAGAGATCCTTTAAGGTGGATTCGCTTTCGCGTAGATGAGATGGTTTTTTGTTGTCACCTCCGCCTTGCATGTCAAAAGGTTTGCCGGGGGATTCGCTGCCGTAGGTTGTGCCGCCCATGGCGCCCAGCAGTTCACCGACATTCACCCTGCCTGAGCCTACTCGTCTGACGCGGGATCGGGTGGTGGGGGTTCGGCGGGCTTCGGGTCTGCTTAGGCCGTAGTCTTTGGGCATTACTGTGAAACGTTTGCGGCTACTGCCATATATGCGGCGTTCGCCTGGTTTGCCTAAGTATTCGGGGTAATGATAGTTGGCTCTGCCTGGCGAGGGCGCTTCGACTAGGTTGATTTTGCGGGCGCCGTATGATCTGCTGTCAGGAGATATGGGGCTATGCGGCAGGTTGATGTCCAGCGGTGTAGATGGACCCGGTACAAGCGGGTTAGATTTGGGTGATGTAGTTGGTGGTGGCGGAGTGATTACTGTTATGGGAAAGTCTGGGCCCGTGACGGGTACATCTATTGTTGTGGGTGGACCTGTCTCATGCGGTCCTGCATCGGGAAGATCTATCAGGGGCTTTGTTTTGCCTGATCCAGAGGCAGGTGTATCTATAATTGGATTAACTGAAGATTCTGAGCGAGGAGATACGCCTAAAATGTTGTTAGGTGTTCCAGCATCTAACGGTGACAAACTTACTGCTAATGAATCTACAATATCCAAGTTTAATCCTGGTGATTTTGTTATAGACCCAGCTGCTACGGGAGCTATACCTACAGGTCCCACAATACTTGAAGATAGATCACTTGTTAAGAGATTGTTTATATCGCCATTGTATGCGGCAAGTCTGCCTGATCCAGAGAGAACTACATCACCGCCAGTCTGACCTTTACCGCCTGCACTTCCAGGCAACAGCCATTCACCCTCACCCGATCCGCCGCGGCCTCCACCACCAGAGCCGGCACCACCACCGCCCCTATTAGCAACATAACGGCCATACAAACCCAGTGCACCTTCAAAGGCTAAACTGCCGCCAAACGCAGTCAACACACTAAAACCAGTCTTCTGCAGGTTTCCGCCGCTGGCAACATAACCCACACCACCAGCCAAACCAGACCAAGCAGAAGCACGAACCAAACCACCACCAATAGCACCTTTAAGACCTGGAAATCCAGATGCAGCTAAAGTTTCTGCTCCAAATACATTGCCTAAACCTAAACCACTTATATCTTTGAGTACCTCAGAATTTAGTATACTACCTATTTTGCCAACAGTGCCAAAACCGGCTTTTATTACTGGTCCTCCAACTGTTGCAAATAGTGCGCTACCTGCGCCAGCCACAACAGTATCCCGTACACTTAGAAATTCGCCATGTTCAAAGTAATTAAAAACATTTGATACACCTGCACCTACACCAAAAGCTATTCCATAATTAGTTGCTATAGAGGTTAAAGATGCACCTGCCGCTAATGATGCTCCACCAGTAACTGTTGCGGCTATAACAGACGCACCGACAATACCCGTATCGATCCAAGTTTTAACCATCTCACCATGTTTAGTTGTAAAATAATTGTCAATCACCCAGGCATTGTATAGGTCCTTATTGTACTTCGAAGTATTGATCAGATAGGTGGTTATGTCTGCGTGTTGTTCGGCTGAGATATTTCCCTGTTTTAACATGCGGTCAGCTTTAGCTTGCTCTAACCATATCATGGCTTCAGCATTGAGATAATCTGCGTTGGGCGGCGCATCAGATACTATCTTTATACGTTCAGCTGGAAGCAATGTCTGGGGCAGCAGATTAACAGGTCCAACTTGAGGATTCTGCATAGGTCCCACAAACAAATCAGGCGAATTCTTAGCAACATATTCATCCGTAAACTCAGGAGGCTTAAACGCAGTCCCAGAACTAGAAGCTTTACCGGGAATAATGGGCGGATTATACTTGTAGTCGGTGGGCGGCTTATACATATCACCCGCTATATCTTTAATGATCTCACCTTGCTTGCCTATTGCTGTGGCGTGTTCTTCGGGTGTAATTACATTGTCTTTTAGGGCTTGGTCAAAATTTTTCTGCTGATCCAAAGCCTCTGCCAAAGGATTAGATGCGGGTGCACTGTAGCCTAGTTGTTCCATGTAGCCTGTGTATTCATCGTAGCGCTGATCGTATTCTTCTCGGGAGATCTGGCCATGCTGCAGCTGATAGGATAGATTGTCACGTTCATTCTGCCAATAATCAACCGTATAACCCCCGCCGCCTGGTACCTTAACGTAATTTCCTGTAGACTGACCACCGGTTGATGTACCAATACCAGGCGTTACACCTGTACGTGCGCCGCCAGTAGTGGGGTCATAGGGCAGAGGTGAAACTGCGCTGCCTTCTGTTGCTTTAGCCTGCGCAATCAACACCGTTTGCGTTCTATAAAATTCGTTATACTGTGTTTGGTTTATGGTTCCTGCTTTGAGAGCATTTTGCGCATTTGCTAATTCAGCTTGCAACTGAGCAACACTGGCCATTTAGGGTTTTCTCCTTTGGGTTTTGAGTGCCTTTTCATTTGCGCGCAGCATGCGCCGGTAGAGTTTGTTATGTTCGCGTTTACCTTCTGCTGTGGTGGTTCGCAAGAATGGGAATAGGCTGGCGCTTCTTTTTCTATACGTACGACGCTCAGACAATTGTCCAGCACACATACACACACTTAAACAAATGTCCAATTTAAACCTTTAACTATACTAACACACGTGTTTAACACAACATAAAAATAACAAATGTACAACAATACAAAAATAAACTAAGTATCGGACTACGCAATATAACTTTAAATACAAACAACCGCTAAAATTAACCAGAGGGGAAACACATACCAAGCATATGGAACGACATACCTTGGGAAGAAAAAACAATCAAACAAGCAACCCAAGATGACGAAACAGAAGCCACCTTAATTTTTAAACGTATAATAAAATTCAAATGGGGAGACAATGAAGTTGAATGTCTTAATGGCAGATTTGACATAGACCTAACTGATCCAGACGTAAAAACAATACTAGACTGTGATGATGAGACACTTGTTGCAGAAGCCTGTCAAGCAGCACTAGACTACATACCACAACACATGTTAAATATAGACACACCAACTTTCGATAAAATATTTTCTAACTTTTCACTTAAAGACCTTATGACACTTAATGGCCCACCGACTTTTGAACGGAAGAAAAAGTAAGATCTGGGATAAGTTATGGTAAATTTGCATAAACGTAAAAATCGAATAATCATCTATCTGCTCTGTGGATCCTTAACTGGATTTCTTATCGCTTTGATGGTGTGGAATTGGGCAATATTTTCTCAGTTCTCAGGGGAAGTTGCAGTTATGCATACAATGATTGCTGGTGTATTTGGTACTGTGGTTGCGGCTGTGCCTTATGCTATTTTGGGTGAGTTTGGTTATTGGTTGTATATGCGAAGAAGACCGCGACGAATAGTAAGAGAATATTATTACTAAGCAGAGGTCAAACGTACCATGGGAAGGTTAGCTGCAGGATTTCCAGCCACATTTGTCTTACAGTGGACCTGCAAAAAGGGTCAATATGTTTTTTAAAGAGTAAAAAATGGGGAAACAAAAAACAAAAATCAGACAATTGTGACGCTAAAACAATAAACGACCGGCAAACACCCAGGTCCACAACTGCAAAACGAAATATCTGGTGAATAGTCAAGCTTATCAATCCTTGACAGCCCATGTGTCTTCAAAGTATCCACAAACTCCTCTGCACTCACACAATGTACAACACCTCCATTTAGCACGTATGAATATTTAGATGCAGGGGATCCAACTGTTAACCCCTGGGACTCAAAGTAGCTAATAGTTGTTTGGAGTTCTTGATGAGTTAGATATCCTTTGGGGATTTCAGCAGAAATAGTAAAGATGATGCTTTGGCAATCCACAACGTTATCATTAACATCAAAAGCGTAAACATACAAAACATGAGCGCCGTTATATAAGCGGAAAAATTCAGTGGGTTCGGTGTAAGTAATATTTGAATCCCCACTTAGAGTGCTGATCTCGTACAAAGTCATCTTTGGAACCTCTAAAGAGTTATCGACCTTGTACGTATATTCACCATCTAATTCTAGAAAATAGGTGACTCTTGCTACTGCATCACTTGCTGTAATATTGAGCATAACCTTGTTTATTTGGTATGTGGTATCGTTTTGGGGTGAGAGAATTTGAACCTGAGGGCCCGCAGAGGTTTGCTCTATCGGGACATCTCCGATATTGAGACTGGTAACGGCACTGTAAGTTCCAGCCAAAATCAGACAGACTATCACACCAGCTACAATCAACACAATTAAGCTCTTTAAATATTTCATTCTATCACACCAACCATGTTGATATTTCCAATTTATCCTTTAAAACCGCACCATATGAAGTTTACTCAATTAAACATAAACCACAAGATGGATCACAGTATCTCCAGTCACATAATCATAACAATGAACCTTCACAAAAAAACTAACCAGTTTTTAAAAGAATAAGAATAGAGAATAAAAATTAGCTAATTATGACCTTAAGATAAAAAATTGTTGGTAAACACCCTTCATATACAAAACCCTGAAATGTGATCTCTGGGGAATTGTCCCATTTACTAATTGTGCTGATGTTCTTTGCCTTCACAGCAGATGCAAACTCTTCTGCACTCTGAAAATAGAAAAGATCACCAAACAAAAAAATCTTATCTTTAGGTCCAGGCGGCATAATTGTCAACCCCTCAGACTCAAAATAACAAAGGATTTCCTGATATTCTTGGTAAGTCAAATGGCCCTTTGGGATTTCAGTAGAAATAGTAAAGGTGATGCTTTGGTAATCCACAACGTTCCCGTTAGCATCAAAAGCATAAACATACAAAACATGAACGCCGCTATATAAGCGGAAAAATTTAGTAGGTTCGGTGTAAGTAATATTTGAATCCCCACTTAGAGTGCTGATCTCGTACAAAGTCATCTTTGGACCACCCTGTACATAAGTCTCGAACTTGTACGTGTATTCACCATCTAATTCTAGAAAGTAGGTGATTTTTGCTACTGCATCACTTGCAGTAATATTGAGCACAATATCATCGTTTACTAGGTATGTGGTGTCATTTTGGGGTGAGAGAATTTGAACTTGCGGCCCATCAGGTGTCTGCTCCATTGCGGTATCTTGGATACTGAGGCTGGTAACAGCACTGTAAGTTCCAGCCAAAATCAGACAGACTATCACACCAGCTACAATCAACACAATTATGCTCTTTAAATATTTTATTTCATCACACCAACCATGCTGAAGTTATTTACTTTATAATTTACGTCCGCGTTATATGAAGTTTACGCATAATCATCCAATCTAATATTGGAAGAATTAATATACTAGAACAGCCGAAAGAAACTAACGCTCAAAAGACAAAAAACTAAATGAAAACAGAGGTAAAAAAATGAAAAAACAAACCATATTTGCTCTATTTATTATAACCATACTCACATTTACTTCAATTGTGGGAATTACCCAAGCAGATCCCACTAACACAGAACATGAAAATCCCCAAATATCCCCCAACCAAAACGATAGTTCAAGTAACGATGCAGTATTTTCCGATGATGCTGAATTGGGAAGACAATTACAAGAGTTAATAAATTCGGACAAATTTAAGCAACTCACAGCCCAGTGGCGCGCAGAAGAAGACACCAAAGACCCCGGAGACAAATTAGAAGACCTAGAAAACACAAGAGGCACAATAACTATCTACCCATACCAGTTAACAACCTCTTCAGATGGACCCAACCCGCCTGGAACAGGCCATATTACCCTCCCCTCCAACATCCTAAATTCACCTGATTCACAATACACACGCTTCCAAACCCAAACCTATAGAAATGATCCGAATGATCCGAGTGTACATACTGATGAGGCTATTTGCGTTGTTAAAGTGGATGCACCTGCATCTGGAAAGATATACCTCAGAGGACATCATAATGGGGGCTCAGGAACTTCGTATGTATATGTTTTCGGTGCCAACAGCCCTAACACACCCATGTGGGATTGGATGGGTATTGGGTATGCCCACTTCACTAGTAGCTCAGACCAAGATGCCTACGTTGCCACCCTCACAACCGCATATAAGTACCTATCAATATTTGCTTGTTCAGAATCATCTCATGCAGTAAATGATGCCTATGTAGACTGTGTCTCAATTACATATAACACACCTACTCCCCCAGGCGGCGACGATCCCGGAGGCGGTGGTGATCCAGGCGGAGGAGGTAATCCTGGTACACCCCCGCTTACTTCATCTGGCGATGTCTTAGTCACATCCAGCCTCGCACCTAATGGAGACACAGTAATATCTTGGGTTTGCGGAGACGACAACGGCACAAACTACTGCTACCTAACTAACATATACATCGATAACGTCCAGCATGACCCAACTGATTACGGGACCATCTATGCAGGCTCCATAAGCTTCCCCGACTCCAACCACACAGTCATCGCACAATCAAAGCCCTATCTCTATGAAGTGACGTTCAATACATATGTCGACTTTTATTACGGTGCCGGTCCTGAGTTAGTTGATACCTGTTCGGCTTATATGGTTGCTTGGATGGAGCGTGATGGGCCGGTGTATTGTACAGGCACAAATCTGTTTGGCGGCGGCCCAGAACACTACGGGATCGTGACCCTGATTGATCTTAACCGGTACTTTATCTGTACAAGTATGGTATCTTACAAGTGGGATGGCACCAACCAAACTGAACACATACACAGCCTAGTTAGCTATCTGGATGTAGACATATACACGTATGTGGGCGGCACTACAGTCGATATCTACTTTGAACCCTTGTGATAACATCCAACCCCTTCCCTTTTTCTATAAAAATAGAGTATTTTAAAAATTACACATAAAACGGAAAGGTCCATCGCAATATTTCTAACCACAATATCATAACTAATACGCCGGTTGCTCCCAGAGCCGCATAGGCCCACTGCTTCTCTATATGTCTGGGTGCTGTGAGAAACAACACGAACCCAGCAAACCCTACCCAATACAACGAACCCACAAGGACCGCAAAGAAGGGATTCTGCCACACACCCCCGCAGAGCACACAAATAGGGTAGGCCAATAACACTTTACGCCAGATTGATAACGCTAATATTTTTGTGTGTAACGTTTTTGGCGCCAGCGATAACACCGAGAGCCTTCTAAACACCGAAGCAAAAAAACATGAGAGCTTATTGGACATCATTGGACACCCACAGATAACCAAGGACATTTCCCAATAATTTCTATAATTTTATTGGCCACTCTTGGACACCTTCAACAGTTTATGCAACTTCAAGGCGATCTTGACAAAGTATGCCAGCATCAACCCAGCCACAACAATAGCACCCGCACAACACGCCACACCTAACCAGGCATTTCCAAGCACCTGCAAATTCACCAAATTAATTATCCCCCAGTTTAACGCAAACATAGCAGGCACAACCAACAACAACAAAGCTAAGAAGAAGTACAAACGGATCTGATTCTTAGTATATTTACTCAACCTTTTCACCCCGCTCCTGATTCTTTAGACGTATGTACTTACGCCAGCTCGCTATCGCCCGTCCCAATGTTATCAGCTGAATAGGCAAAAAAAGCAGCAACACCAACCCAGCCTGCGGTACTCCCAGCAGCATAAACGCCACAGGCAACCCAGCATAAACTAACACCATAAACACCACTGTCATAACTAAGGTACAAGTAGTAGCGTCATCCAGCTTCATGCCGCCGCCTCCGCTGTCTTTCGTTTTTTCAATTCATGCTTAGGAGTTTCAACTAACTTGACATCAACTACCCAATGATATAGCGCAGGACCACCTACAAACAAAATCACCCCAAGAGAGGCAATAGTCATGCCACCCACTATCGCCCAAATTGCATCCACAAAATGATAATGTGCATTCAATACACACAAACACACCACCAAAACAGGCGATAACACCAACAACAATCGACCATTATGAACAACGGTTTGTTCTTTGAGTTCGCCCCGCTCTAATCTGCAATCATCACAATTACAGGGATCCGAGTTTATGCCTCGCTTGTGTGCATCATCCATGAGCTGATCAAGAGATCGATCAGACGGATCCATAGCTGACATTTTATACCGCTCCCCCTGCGATTATCAGATATTCCACAAATGCCGATATCACCAGGATCAGTGTAGACCAGCAGACTCCCCGTTTAAACTCAGCCCTCATACACGTCCAATCCTTCTTACAGATTGATAGCAGCGCGAAATAGGCGCATGTGCAGGCAAACGCATACACCGCCACCTCTATCCAGGCAAACGGATTCCCCACTATGTTTAATACTCCCAAGGGATAGCTGGCCGCGATCACGCCTGTGTTGAACAGCGCAAAACTCATGAACCCCACCCCAGCCAACGGGATCAATGCCAGCAAAGCAATGTACAGGTTATTCCCAAAAATTGATGTAAAGGTAGCCTGGGCGGCGCGGTCCGAATTAACCTCCACATTATCCGCCTTCTGTTCATCCGATAATGGTACAATAAAGGCTGGCAGACAAAGACACACCATAAACATTGCAAAGAAGATTCCAAATACAAACTTACGCTTCATTAGGTACACTCCTGTCTTAACCGGTCCTCAATAATCTTAGCAAGCTTTCTCATATCGCGGGTCTTCCACAACATATGCCGCTCACACTCCTCCCACACAATCCGCTCCGCCAACAGTTTACCCGCAGGAGACAACGCCAGATACCGCTTATTCTTAAGTAAACCGTCATTTAGCGGCGGTACACCATTCAAAATCTTATTCCCAAGATCCAAACAAGACGTCTCATACTTCATCACCAGCTTAAACGATTCAGCCTTAACCTTAGCCTTCTGCTTTGTTATCTTAAGTTTAGTTTTAACACGACCACGCATACTACCCATAATAATCACCTAAAAGCAAACACTGACATCAATATCGAAGCGGCCAAGAATCCTAAGACAACCACACCTATGACAGGCCAAGCTGCATAGATGTTGTTTACAGTTTGGTTAAGAGCCGCTTCTTGAGTTGAATTACCCGAAACACCAAACACTTTAGAAGTTGTACTGATCACCATCAGACCAATAACAGAAACAAGCGCAATCATTATAATCGCTACAATTACGCCAAAAACGCCAAAGCTCGAACTACTGCCTGAAACCTCAACCTCACCAGACGAAACAACGCCCAGGTCAGGTAATGAAGGCGGTTCTATACTTGATTGGATTTTGCTGTTAATGTGGCCGCAATAGGTACAACGTATAATCAACACATTGGACTCAAAGGTTAAGGGCGCTTTGCAGTGAGCACAATAATGAGCCTCAACCGCCAACAATCAGGAACTCCTAAATGAATACATCACCCAGACAAGCCCGCAAACAACTACAATACACCCAACAATGAGAATCACTGCCATGGGCATAAACCTGTTTTCGGCGCATACATCACAATAAGAATTCCTCTCAGGATGATTAAGCGGCAACGGTTCACCACAATCCGCACAAAACCGCTGAATCACCACAACATCATACCCCTCCTCAGTCTTAGACCCATTATAAGACACATAATGGCCCTTCGGATGAGCTAACACAGGTAACACACAAGCGGCGACACAACACACCAACAAAGCAACCAAAAATACAGCCATTAGTTTTTTCAAGTTTAACCGCCCTTTCTTTTTCCAAACGCAATCTCCAGAGCCCCCAAGATTAACTCACGACGCCCCATATTCTTCCGGTAACACAGGGTACGGATCCACTCATAATCCTCAGGTTCCACCTCAATGATAATCTTTTTTATTGCAACAGCCATTCTCTAGATCTCGCCAATAAATCTAAACAAACCACACCATATATAAATATATATTGTTTATTATAACATGTATAAACAAACAGGAAAAATCTAAACATGTCAACTACACCTGAGAACAAAATCGTCACCGTCACCTACCAATCCATCATACTCACCCAACTCAAAATGCTCATGGCCGCCCACTCATATAACGACGTAGAAACCACCTGGCAAGTAGCAAAAGCAACCTACCCCGCCCTACCCCCCGAAGTAAAAACAGACCCAGAAGTAAAACAACAATACCAAAACATCATAAACGGACTCTACAACCTCAAACAAAACTGCAAAACCATAGACAAAAACCTAACCCGACGCATACTCATCAGAAAACGCAGAGAATTCCTCCTAAACAACCTCGACATCTTCATAGACAAAATACATGACAGCATGGCCGAAAACAACTGGTACGTCCAAGACCACACCATCAAAGCCAAAAACGAAGGCATAAAGGAATTCTAAAATGCCCCAACCCAACCCCCCACCCAGCTTAAAGGCAACCTACGATCAAAAACCCCAAGTCATCAAAGACATCCACTACGCCATAGAAGAAGACGAATGGGTGTTTGGCGTCATTTGGGGCAAACCCCGCACAGGAAAATCCAATCTCAGCCTAAAATTCGGATACGAAGTATACCAAGACTGGGACAAAGTCCTAGGTTGCGTGGTATTCAACCTCGCGGGATTACTGCACAACATGCACGAGGGACTGCCGCAAAGAATACTAACAAAAAATGGCAAACACGACCGAGTCCCCTACATTATAGGGGATGACTGGGGAGCGAATTTTAACAAAGCCCGCACCCAGCATGAGCAGGCCTATGATCTGCTCAAAGGCGCATGGGACACCTACGGCACCAAACTAGCGGTGATAATGGTTAACATGAATCGCCCCGATGAATTAACACGCCAACTCACAGAAAAATACACACATGAGATCTATGTACCTATTCGTGGAGTTGCTAAATACGATCAAATCCATTGGCAACCCAACTATTACGGCTGGGACACCCGGCAATCAAAAACTTGGATTGAAGAATTCAAATTTGGCAAAGTCCCCGAAGATGTCTATAAAGAATATGATGAGTCACGCATGGCACTATGCGATGAGACCTATCAACTTATCCAAGATGCCATAGCAAACACAGAAACAGAGAAGGTCATCAGGCGTTCAGATGAGTCAGATATTGAGCTGTTAGAGACTATAAGTCTTAAGGGGGCTGTGCCAAGGGGCTGGTTTTTGTTAGCAGAGAACCAGCGTCTGCATGAGCGGATTAATCGCAACAAGGCACGGGGGTTAATTGTGACAGTTCGTAAAACAGGCAAAACCAGCTATTACTATGAGTTAACTGAGCTAGGGCAAACGGTGCTTGATACGATTAACATGGCGAGCACTTCAACGCGCGATTTAAAGCAACAGTTGCGGGGAGCTAAGCATCGTGTTGATGATGAAAGCTAAAATTTCCATTTTTTTGCTTTTTGTGCATATATATTTATTAATTATAGTGAAAAGAAGCCAGAATCACGCCGCTTTCACTCAAAATACCCCCTTATTTAACTGTAAATTAAGGTATAGTTAAACAAGAAGAAAGTGTAGACAATGAAGCCAAATCCCCAACAAACCAAACAATTGAGTCGGCGAACCGTCAAAACCGTAGCGGAAACTTTGAAACCCAACGAAATCTTTGAACTAATCCACCAAAAAGAGGGGGACTATACGCTTGAAAACAGGCGAGCCAATACTGTTCGGGATCGGGCCTTAATGGCTCTATGCTTTCTAACCGGTGGACGCATAACTGAGATTGTTGGAGGTAAACAATACCACCGCTTTCATCAAGACGGCAAAGTCGAAACCAAACCCATAGGCCGCCACCCTGGCTTAACCATAGCAAACTTGGAAATAAGCGAGGACTTCCTAACCATCAACAGCATGGCCATCGTTAAACGAAGTCCACAAATAATCCAGCGCTACGGGGCACATATAGCACAGCGAAGTCAACTAAGATTTCCCCTAAAACGTAAACTCTACAAAAACAAATTCCGCGATCAGCTTGTGCCCTTTAGCTGGTTAGTAATGGAATACTTGTACCAGCTTGAGGACCAGAAAAAAACCTCCGCTGATGTAAAACTTTTTCCGTTCCAAGATACTCGTGCCTGGAAGATCATCAACGACTACACCGACAAATTTCCCAACTGGTTCCGCGTTCAAGCCGAACGCTTCTATGGCTTCTACATATTCAAAGATTTTATGATCCACAGCAAATTCATGGGTAAAGTAAACCCCATGTCAAGCGCACCCTACATCCGCTTCACAGATGACAGCGACATAAAAGACCTAAACAAAATCATGGATTTCAAGTGGATTGATTCTGCGGTTGCAGAAATCAAAACCCGCATAAAATTATAAACTATACTATATAGAACCTCTCCAACCATGATAATAACCAGCTATAATAGATAATACAAGTATAACTGGAATACCAATTACCATGAATATAGCTATTTGAGCCATTTCACCAGCGATTTTGTCTCTTATTTCTTTCTGTTCAGGTGTCCAATATGGTGTTGGTGTAGGTTCAGTTGTGTTATTATTCTTATTCACTACTACCACCATATTAATACAAGAAACAAAAATAGACACAAGTAGTAAACAAATAAAGAAATCTTGTTTATCCATTAGTTTTTCTCTCCAGTTGTTTTTACAAATACGTACCATTTTGTTAATCGTTTGGTGCGGGTGCCAGCTGATACTTGGCCATACAAAGGTTTCACGGGTAATACAGCTAAAACTTGTTTATGTGGCAGATTATAATCACTCCACTTAAAAGTTAAAGTGCCATTAACGGCTAGAACACGCCAGAGTTCTTGTACTGCCGACTTTAGTATATACTGCCATGTTTCAGGGCGCAGTACACCATATTTTTTATAAAAAATGCTGGTGGGCAGAAGGTGCAATAGGTGTGGGGGGTCAAAACATATGTGGTGGAAGGTTTCATTTTTGAAGGGTAGTTTTGTGAAGTCGCAGGTTAAGGTAAGTTTTGGCAGGGGTCTAGTTAGATTGGTGGCTTTTGCATCTTTGTTTATTTGGGTCTGGGTTCGTATGTCCATGTATATTGTGTTGGGATTTGTTTTGGTGAACCATTGACTGCGAAAGCTTGCGGTGGCATCTAGAATTTGTGTACAATTCATGGTTTACACCCGCAAGATATTAAATCATCATAACACGTGGTGCATAAGTCACAATGCCCAAAAGCAGCCATAGTATACCCAACCTCTTTTTTGCATCGCTCACACTTCATTTTAAACCCTCACAATACTGACTGAATGACAAGAACTGATCGTAACGACGAATAGTCCACCGCGCTAAATCATGACATAACCGGTATCGCCGGTCACCTCGACGATAATTCATTGGGTAAGGTTTAGCACCTAATCGTTTAATTACATTGTAACGCAGCCAAAGCGAATTAAACGAATCTAAGGGGTTTTCTTCTACCCCATAAATCATGTAAAACATAAGATGCCGGCTGGGGATCCCTGCCTTATTTAGGATCTGGATTTTTTGCTTCACCAGCATAGTCATCTGGGGGCTATATTGGTCAAAGGCAAAATAGAGCCGAGGTACCTTAAAGTTTAAGGATCGATAATCCAAATCTGCCAATAACTTGGCATTGCTCTCAGTAATCAACCGGATATCTAATCCTTGATTGAAACATACCTTCAAATTCTCCTGAGCTAAATACCGTAAAACCTGCTTATGGTTCTTGTAAGCTAAAAGATTATTATCATACAAAACAACTTTTGGTTTATTGATCCAATCATACCCCATGAAGCGTATTATGCCTTCTTTTTGCGGAACAATACAGAAACTACATCTGCGAACACATCCCCGCGTTATGAAGCCAAAACAATAATCCAAGTGGCCATATAATTCGGGGTCTGGATGTTGATAAGCAAATTTTACAAGTAAATCCGACTTAACATCATAACCCGAGCCGCCAATAACCACTGGGACCCCCTGAGCTTCCAATAGTTTCTTTTTGCCCATCATCATCGGTTTATTCCAGGTAAACATCACCGACATATACACCAAATCGGGATTAGGCAAATCTAATCCTACAGTGTCACCCATGTGTTTGTGGTAGCTGCTGATTTTCTGAAAGGGAATATATGGGTAAGAGGTGTCACCGATTAAACTAACTCTCACGGTGTCTCCTCCAGTTCTAGAAATTTTGTTATTTTACTGTTGTAATGGATCCATTTTGGACCCGACATATCCTCTTTAGTTTTAATTTTATTACAGACTACACACAAGGTCTGAAAATTGGTGCCCTCAGGGTCTTCATACCAATCCCGTCCCCCATAGCAAAGGGGAATAATGTGGTCACAAACAAAATCACGGGTCTCTAAAAATAGTCCTGGACGCCATTTATATGGCACTTCGCGCAAAATAGCTTCGCCGCATAGTTTGCAACGGCCATCATCGCGTGCGTAAATAATTTCTCGGAATCCAACCCAGCTCTTAGTCCCCAAACGAGTTTCAAAGTCTCGCCTGCATCTATGAGAACAAAACAGTCTGCTTGACTTATCTAAAATTTCTAAGCCGCACCACTTGCATACATATCTTCCCTTGCTAATGCGCAGAGGCGTCCGGTCACAATCCCCCTTAACAAGCATCACCCGACTACTACCCATCGTATACTTCATAATTGGGATACGGCCAAGGTTGTAAAATAAACGCAAACAAACATCAGCACTCATGGTGCATCATCCCAATTTGGCATCTGCTGTACGATTCTGCCGTCTAGCTCTTTGCCATTAGCCTGCTTGCTACGTTTTACGCCGTCTGGACCGTAGGTTCCCCACTGCTTAAAAAAGAATGGAATCCGCTGCGCATATGCTTGCTCCCATATGGACTTTACCCACTCAGGCTTCATAGGACGCGCATGCGGTCCACTTTCGCCGCCAACAATCACCCAATCAATATTTTCCAAATCCAAATCCAATCTGCCAAGCAAAGGCTCACAACTCAAAAAACGAATGGGAGCTTTCAACTCCGAAAGAAACTCAACCCGAAACAGCTCACTACGCTTTTCAACTGTAACCCCCAACCAAACATTTTTCGGAATCGAATTATACTCAAAATACTTATGCATCCGTCTTGCCCGCTTGGTTAAGATCTGAAAAGTATGTTTAGGTGAATTTTCAATAGTTCTCATAACCTCGTCAATAAAATAGTCGGGAACTAATTCATGGAATAAATCAGCCATACTACACACAAAATACAGACTGGGTTTAGGATTATACAACGGCTCTGCTAACGCATACACATGACAAGTTACATTGAATCCGTTAGCATACTTCTTTTTACCCATCGCCTCAAGTCGGTGAGCCATAACTTCCGCATAACAATTTCTGCATCCCTCTGACAGCTTTGTGCAGCCTGTTACGGGGTTCCAGGTGCGCTCAGTCCACTCAATCTTTGATGTTCTCAATAGCCGTATCTCTCCTGGCGTTTCCGTTGACGACGCTGTCTTTGTGCTACAACATAACGTGCTTTGTTGAGCTCCATACGGGTCTGCAGACAAAAACGACACATCTTCTTAGGCCGCGAACCATAATCATCCACAAACTCATTGCCGCACTCACAGCAGACCCGAAAAACCTTACGCGGATTATACATCGCTGTCATCTCCAATCAAAGTATCCTCATAACAAATTTTGTGATAAATCTTAGAATGCAACAACCCACCCTTACAGGACCCAGCTTTGCTGACGCATTCATCACCCACAACAATCTCTCTGCCGCACCGCTCACAAACCATAAGCGCACCCCGCCCCAACCGCACACCATAAACCCGCCTAGTACACACAAAAAAATTCAAACCCCACCCAACTCCTTAGCAACCACCGCAAAATACGGACACTCAACCACATAGCTGAATCCTGTGAAGATACAACGGCAAAACATCGGATCAATAAATATCCACACTTGCAAAGCACACGTACCCTCACTACTGCAGTATGGGCATTGGCAAACCTCTGTTATCGCCATATCACACCTCTCCTTTAGCTGGAAAATACAACACTATGCCCCCTGCCGCCACCATCTGCTTCGCATGCAGTCGACAATAATATTTGACGGCCCGCTCAGCAACAATAACCGAATATTCACCATCTTTGGAACATCGTGGATATTGGCAGGGGGAAACATTGTCTGCTTTAACACCTTTCTGAGGCATTAATCAGACACCTCGACAATTTCATCACTATATTCACTACATGCCCGTAAAAAACCCGGAATCTTCACCCATGGAAATGCTTTAAACCATGATTTCCTATCATATTTATTTAGTATATCACGAAAATACAGGTTTATTAATTCTGCAGGAAATTGACTATACCAGTTTCGGAATGCATCAATATCCCCTATAATCCAATGCGCAATAGACACATCAGCTGAGTCAGCTATACCGTAAAAATATAAGTCACCATAACCCCGCATTATTTTAGATAACTCAGTTTCAGCACCAGACACACGCCTAGAAATAAGCGTAAACTGATGCCTATACTGCCAAGCATCACTTCGCCGAACACGACAACAAATACTACCCCGTTTTAACTGCTCAAGATGCAAATCCATACAATACATTTGATCCTCAATAACCGAAGGAGAACGAAGCAAATAATTGCCCAAAATATACTTAATTTCAGGCATAAACCGCTCCGAACGATCATAATCAGTTTGCCAATCAACAACCATCTACTTCATTCCCCCAAGCATCAAAACCTTCAATCGACCTGCGAGAAAACATATCTAATCGTCGGCCAGCCGTAACACCCCGAATCATATCATAGAATTCTGCAGGTTTTTCACTATGCACCCCATTTTTAGCATCAAAACAGGTTTGAAAATTCTTGTTGTTAGTAAATTGAGGGGTTCCCCTTCGAGCATATAGTGCGAATTCACAGTTATACCAAGGCAGATTAAAAGGCCGCATACCTGCCGATTTATGCCACACATGAGCATAAACATACTTCAACCCCCACTTCTCCAACAACTCAAACGCATAGGGCAGATACTTCTGTGTGGTCCACAAAAAAACATGACAATCCTCAGCCAAAGGCAACTTAAGCGCGGCTATCTCCTCAAGAGACATAGTTGGATAATCAAGCTCCACAGTCTGACAGGGCCGCTCATCTAACTCTATCTTTTTCATAGGCCAAGGCGGATCCAAAACCACAACATCATACAAGCCGGCTACAGCCTGCACCTCCTTACGCTTAATATCCTCAAGGTCAGCCACAATGCGCTCACGATTAACCTCACGAAAAGCATCAACAACCTTAGCTGTGACAGGTAAAGACACAAGTTTCTCAACAATAACTGCCTGCTCATCAGCAGATTTACGCGCCAACAACAACGCATCAGACTTAGATAGATCACGCTCAATAACAACAGTTTTAGCCTCAGGAATTAGATCACGAGCCAACTGCTTATTCTCTCTTAGAACTGTTGCCGATATCCCCATTTCTTTTGCTAAATCTGCTGTGGTCTTAAAGCCAACGGAATCCGTTGCCTTATTTGGCCTATGACTAGGTGCTCTTAACCCTAATTCTATTAGGATTTCATCACGGCGAAGTGTTAATTCACCTTGCTGAATAGGATGTAAATCGTTTCGTACAAGATTCTCATCGATCTCAGCCAACTCAGCAGACAAACCATCAAGAGGCACTATATTACATGGCACATATTCCCAGCTTAACTGTTTAACAGCCTCTAACCTATGGCGACCCGCAACTAACTTATGATCAACAGTTACCGTAAGAGGATTAAGCAAACCTAATTGCTCAATACTCTCAGCCAACTCAGAAACCTTAGCAAAATCAAGTTGGCGTCGATTTGTGCCAACAACAATGCTGTCAACTTTAACCTCGTCTATAATTGAGTTAGTGGAGGTAGCTTTATCTACCGTAAATTCTGTTTTGCTCATGAGCTTTCCTCCACCGTGGGGACTGCTTGGGTTGAGGCGGCCATTTGCTTGCAGGCGGGGGCCGCCTCAACTGTTAAGGGTCTGCTATAGACCCACAAATTGGTATAGTTTCCCCTTTGCAGACCAGACGCAACGCTATTTCCATGACAAAAACACAGACGCTTAACAGTATTATCCAGTTTGTATAAGGCTTCAAATTTTACAGGTTCTCTACAATTATGCATAGCACACTTTTGTTTTTTGATACCGCTAAGCGTTGAGGGCTTAAAGATGTCTTTCTCAGAAGCCAGATGCAATAGTGCTTCTAATAAAATATCATGGATTTGGATGCCTTCTATACTGGCATATTGTTTGATGGTTTGAGTTAAGTGATTTTCTTCCTCAGTCTGAGGGGTGAAGGTTAATTTTTTGATGGGGGATGTTGGATTTGATTGGGATTGATTTTGGGTTGACATACATTTATTTCTCCACTTCATTCGATTCGAATGGCGAGTTTTTTCGAATATTATACTTTAATTTATCATACTTTACAGTAATAAAATAAGAAATTAATAACATATAGCGAAAAATCGCTATATTCGAACGGCGGCCTTATTCGAATTTTTTAACCATTCGATTCGAATTAACCTCCTCTGCTTTTATTTCGCCCTGATCACCGGTATGTAAAAGATAAGCATCATGTTGACGTTTGGCTATGCACTGGTTGAACATGATTGGGTTGGTAAATTCTGCTGGAGTACAAGCCGTAGTGGTACAGACTCTACATCGGCGAATAGCAGCCCCATTAAATTGGGGCGCACCCACATAGGGACAGCACCCCGACGGTAATTGCTGAGCCGCATCAGCTCGAGCCATATCCTCAGCCGTCGTAACCTTCCATTCAAACTGAGGCATACTACACAAAGACCTCCACCATGGCAATCGACCATAACTGGCGAACCCGCTTAGATTGGCACCAAGGACAAACAGCCTTAGTAGGTATCTGTCCACCTGTAACTTCTTCCAAACGATTATTGACAATTGTTTTCTGCTCATACCACGCTGTAGTGCTGTCAAATTCTTTGTGGCATCGGAGGCAACGATAATAAATTGGCGGCATTATTGGATGCCCTTCTTGGGTATACTGCGCAAAATACCATCACCTGTAAATGTGTCAATAAAATATGTTAACCCGTCAACTGTGAGGCTTTTTTGTCCCCTCTCTTTAGCCTCCATCAATGAGTCTTTGAGATATTCGTATTCGTGGTTGCCTTTGTTTTGTTTCTCATAGGCTTTCTCATAGTTACCGCCGCTGGTAGCAGTCCAGATTATGCTGTCAGAGATAGGACCGGTTTGATTCATCTGACAATAAGCGAGATATTCTTCCTCTGTGACGGGTACGAGTTTGCCGGTGCTGTCGGGAATGGTGTGTGTGAAGCTGGTGTTAGACACTTTGTTGTCTTTTCTGAGTTCGTCGGCTTTTTTGGCTTGCTGCGCTTTTTCTTTGTTAATCATGACTTGGAGCGGCGGCACTATTTTTTGTGGGCTGGTTGTGGTTGGTTGTTGTTCAGGGGGTATTTCGCAGTCAACACGTGTGATTGTGGATCCGTCGTGGTAAGTGGTTGATTCGATGTTGGTGACGGTGCCTTGGCTTGTGACATCCCCAACTTTAGGTATAGGTGTGGCTTCGACTTTTTTGGGCGGTAGCTTGTAGTCAGCTACAGTTTTGGTTTTGGGCGGGGTGGGTAGGGGGTCGGGTTCTATGGTTTCAATCCCGTCCCCTGCATCCAGGCGCATTTTTACTAATGTGGTTATTAGTTCGGTGGGTACAGCTTTTGCGTATGCGTTGCGTTCGGCTTTGTTTAGCGCTAGAACATATGCGAAGGGTTTTTTCTTGTCGACCTCGTTGCAACCCATGAATTGGGTGTTGGTTTGCAGGTCTTCGATTACGATTATGGCGCGATAGGTGAGGGGTGTTTCTTCGATTTGGCGCTCTATGATTTTGAAGTTTCCGCGGCGTCGTATGGCTTCTTTTATGCCTGCATATGATAGGGCAGTGACTGTGCGTCCGCCCTGCTCGAATTGGTAGACCCAGGTTTCTAGCATGTGGCGCATTCCTTGCATGTCGGCTATGATCTGCTGCTCGTCTTTTTTGTCGCTAAGTTCACACTGCCGGATTTTAGCTAACTCTGTGCTCATGGTTGATAGCACACACATAGTTTATTTGGCTGGGTTTTTGAGCGGTAGTCGGGTGTTGATTTGTCATGTTTTGTGCATACAAAACTTTCCCCATGACAGACGCATTCATATTTTATGCATTTGCCTGTTTTGCTTACTGTAAAGTATTTTTCTACTATTTTTTGCGTCCAGTTGTACTCTTCTGTTTGGCTTATCCAGCCCCGTAATCTAAAATCTTGGATTTGATGTATGTCTGGGTCGGCTAGTAATGCTACTAATGAGTGTATCATTTGTTGGTCATGGGCTATTGTATGGTTGAGTTTAGTTAGTGCATATAGCGGTGATGCTTGATTGGTTGGGTCTTGCGGGGTTGGCATTATTCTTGGTCTCCGTCTCGAATCGGCTCATCAGTATCGATTAACTCGACTGAGTAGCATGAGGGGCAGGCCGCAAACGCTTCCTTATAGACCATCTTTCCCTCTTTTTCGGTGCGTATTGTTTGTTCTGCGTAATAGGCTTCTGTTTCGGGGAAGATTTTGCCGCAATCCACACATTCATAATTGTTTGTTTCTTCGGTTAGTTTGGGTTCTTGCATTAGACTTCTTGCTCCTCATAGCTTTCACAAAAATTTTCTGTTTTTATATCACTAAACGAGTAGCATTGCTCATTTTGGAACAATAATATGTATACATGTCATTGTCTATGTGACAAAAATCGCAGGTATAACACGTTTTCTTCGAACTAGGGGTCATAAATTCAGCCCCTCCGATTTAGCAAACGCTAAGAGGATTTCTTTGATCTCTTGAAGCTCTTTAACAATCCTAACACTGGGGCAGGTTTCGATTTTTGTACAGCTTAGGCAGTCGCGAAGCGGACATATTATCGATTGGCTCATGGCGGGATCACCTGGGGGATTTTGTGGGTTGGTTTCCAGCATCGGCGGCGGCATACACTGCGGTATTTGCAGGGCGTCTTGACCGATTGGGTTTGCAACTGCTGACAGTAGTTTAACACTTCATTTTGGAAGAACCCGCAGTCAGCATAGTTTCGGTCTGTGCAGTCGATGTTGCTGATGATTTGGCATTTGCTGCTTAAGGGGCACTGTTCTGTCATGGGGTGCCCTCCGGGGAGCAAATGGGATAATGGCGATACTGGTGGATAGGGTATATTTGGCCAAAATCATTAACTAAATAACCCCCATATTTGGTGTATTGGGTGCCTTTTTCTATGATACCTTTGCAGTCTGCACAGATATGAGGTACTCGGGCTGTGTGAAGCTGTTTTCTGCTCTCAAGCCACCGAGCTATTTTGTTCTGAAAGGACGTGTATTGTTTTTGAATTTCTTCATCTTCCAAAATCTGGCTGCGCTGTTTAGCTTCATAATCGGTGTAGGCGTCTTCTATGCGGCGCGGATCCATAACACAACTCATTGTTTGCCCTCTCCAACCACTTTGAGGTCTTCTACAAAGCAGGAATCCATGTTTTCACAGTCCCGATAGCCCCGCTCTGTACCAGCCCTGCAGGTCTCACAGGCTTGGACAACCATTTGCATGATTGCTTCTGCTTTATCAGGTACAGTTGTTTTGCCGTTTAACACATTTTTAACTTCGTGGACCATACAGGGACCGATTTCAACTTCATCCTCAGCTATACATTCTCCCTCATCAGTTGTGTAGTGCGGGGCTTCACAGTCATCACAGTAGTCGGTGCAGATTTTTTGCCAGGCGTCCAGCTTGGAATTTTCACAGATTGAACCGCCATTGTTACCGCTATAAAAAGTTGCATCAGTCATGGGGGGTTGATCTCCCGAATGTTTAGGGCGGTTTGACCGTAACTGTTAGTTTCTACAATGTATGCTAGGCGCTGGAGGCTTTTGGCTATGACTTCAAAACTTTTAGCTATGCTGGCTAGGGCTTCGGTCTGCTGAATCTGCTGAGAGATATAGAGATCGATATCGACGCGATTTAAGAGCACGGGGGGTGTTTCAAGCATTGTGTGGTGCTCCCTCAGATTTCACTATGTTAAAGTCAAGATAGGGCACATGACATTTGGGACAAACAGTCACAGGAAATTTTTCACCAATCTTTTGGCCGTCAGAGTCATAAAGACTAACTATGCTGAGGTATGCTTCTTTTACCTTGAAAACATGCTCGCACTCCCTGCAGGTATACTCAAATGAATCAGTCATGGCTGAGCCCCCAACAGACTTTTCACGTCTTCTTTTTTGAACCGCAGAAGGGTGCCGATTTTATCTTTGCAGACCTGCCGCCACACACAAAACTGAATACACTCAGCAAACGGACCATTTTGGCCATAGCAACTAGGCACCTCAAGATAGGTAGCTGTGTCACTCATGGCACCGCCGACTCCAAGAGTTTGGTTTCTGTTAGGTAAATTTTGCCGGGCTGCTGGAGGCAGTGGGGACAGACAAGTACACGGTCATCTGAGGCCAATTTGGTACCTTCTGCATCATAATATATGATGGTCTTGTAGCTTGCTTTATCGGCAGTAAAAGACTCATCACAATCAAGACACACAAAAAGAATCGAAGTCATTGTATGAGCCGCCTTGTTCTGATATGTTGAGGTCTAGTCCACCAAACAGAGCCATCAAGCATATTAGCATCTATTTTTTTAGCACACGCATAACAAAATAAGCTTGGACTCAATGTTTTGCCATCAGTCCAAATTGCCTGGTATTCTACAGGTTCCGCACACTTGGAGGTTCGACATTTTTTACTCATTGAGCTAAAGCCTTCTTATGCTTGTATTTCCATAATTTGGTTTTCTTCTGTGTTAGGATCATATCCGGCTTCACGAAGCGCCACAGCCAACTCATGCAAAAATGTTGGAGGCAATGTGAACTCTACCTCTTTTTTCCGTACCTGTTTCTTAGTGGACTGCAAAACTAAACACCCTCAAACTTTTTCAGATGTTCACGAACTGCATCACGGATAAAATCAGCACGATTTAGATAACAGCTGTTTATTATTATTTTATCGATTTTTGAAGCTATTTTTATGGATATACTTACTGTTGTGTAATCTCTTTCTGTATCTTCTGACACTACGTCTTCCCTTCATGCATTCTCATTTAATTACATGAATAAACATTATCAAACAATAATATTTATATCTTGTGTATAAATAAATCTGCATTACCGGTAATGTAATATGCCGAATGATAAACCAAGAAACTATACAACTACAACAATACCAAATCACTTAATGGCTAGAGTTGATGCTGTAGTAGCTAGCGAAAAATACGGATACCAAAACCGATCTGACTTTATACTAGAAGCCATTAGAGAAAAATTAAGAAAAATAGGCTATCTAGAATAATCCAAACACACCCAGATCACAACGAATTTTCTCAAACTTATCCTGCTGTATCAATTTTCTCAACTTGTTAATTCTTTCCTTGGCCTCTTCAACTGTTTTGGCTTTTTCAAGTATAGCTGAGACGGCCTCTAAACAGTCATCCCAACCCCTAACATATGTTTGGTCAGTCATATGACAATCTCCTCACACCACTATTATACCCGACGATATTTAATACCAAAGACCAACCTACCTATAGCAAGAGTGGAGAGGTCACTGAAAGTGAACAATAAGACATAAAAATCAGGCCACAGTTCATCAACAAAACTATAAGTCTTAAAGTTTTTATGTTGGTGTTTTGTTTATTGGGGTGTGAAAAAACCTTGCTTAGTATTACTCGACAGGTATTTTTATCGATAAGTTCGGGCGAACTGACAAGAAGCTTTAGGGGCTGTCAAATAACAAAGGGTATTAACGAAAAAAGACTCAGTAATACTCAGTTTGGCAAACTATTGAAGCGGAAAACTTATCAAGGTAACAGACGTCAAGAAAGCAACACAAACCACTTAGACGGTTAATCGAGGTGAAACATGAAATGGTTGAAATGAAAGTCAACGCTTCCGAACTCAAAGGCGAAGGTAAAATTATCGATAAACTATCCGATTTCCTCAAAGAAAAAACTGGCGGTGATGTCAGAACTGAGGGCAAAAATGTAATCGTTACAGGCGAAGGCGAAGCACTAAGCAAAAAATACGTACGCATAACCGTTAAAAAATTCCTACATAAACATGAACTAACTGAAACCTTCAAAGTCATCGGAGACGAAGAAACACTCAAAATCAAAGAACGCAAAATCTCAGAAGAAGACTAAACTCTCCTTCTCTAAATTTTAGCACTATTTTTTGTCCAGCCAACAATAACAAACGGGTTGGCAACTCAATTTTGTGTGTCTAATTATTGAACACATTGTTCGTATGCTTAGCATTAAATCAAGTGAGCCTATAGTAGTGTATGCGCGTGTAAAGATGGAAAAATAAGCCAAAACACCTACAAAGACAATATGCCGTGAGCCATCAGGTGCAGTTGGGTTATGGCAGTTTTTTCCTCTCGCAACCCCTCAGCCCGTACACCCAAAATCCAACTGCACCTCACCGCCACACCTCAACCATAACAAGCAACTAACCCAAAAAAGAAATAAAATCGGATTAAACAATACTTATCAGGAAGGGACAAAAATGAATCCTGTATTAATTATCGTTACCGTAATAATAGTTGTACTTGTGCTAATTATTGTTCTAGCTGCAGTATTGAATCGCGGCAAACAACTCAAATGCCCAGATTGTGAGCACGTGTTTAATGCGCCTATAATGGAAGAAAAGATAAGTGGACTAGGTTGGACTTTTCCATACGCAGGAAGAATAAAATGTCCTAAATGTGGCAAAAACCGTTCACGGCGGGACTACAATAAACCTGAACAGCAATAAAAAGAATAATAAAAATTGAAACACCCTGAGTAGAGTTATTTGAATAACTCTTCTAGGGGGTTTTGCATTTCTTTAACTTCTCGAATTTTTATGCCTTTTTCAGAGAGTTTAGAAATAATATCAGGGACTTCTTCAGGGCCTTGGAGCTCAAAGAGGTAATAATCACCCTCTTTTCCACTTGAATAGGGCACATCATCGGTACCTAAGGTGCGTATACCAATGGTGTATTTCTCAGTTTTAATCTCAGATATGTTACCAAACAGAGCTAGTTTGCCTTGTTTAATTACAATTACCTTAGAGCCGATTTCGCGAGCTTCAAAGAGGTTATGCGACGAATACAAAATGACCTTGTTTTTACTTAATCCAAGCACCAGTTCTCGGATTTCACTGGCCATTTTTGGATCCATATTACTGGTGGGTTCATCGAGCAAGTACACTTGTTTTTCCTTAAGAAAAATCCTAGCGACCGATACTCGCTTTTTTTGTCCTTGGCTGAGTTGCCCAAAGCGTTTGTTACGCAGGTCTTTGAGGTTAAGTAAATCAATCACTCGTGTTACATCAGCTTCTGTTGCGCCGGCTATGTTTGCGTAAAACTGCAAAGCATTAGTTACGTTCATACCCTCAGGTATGCCCTCTATATGTGTGAGGTAATCAAGCTGGGATCTAGCTTCTTGGGATTCACTTGGGTATCCGCCTATTTCCACTCTGCCGGAGTAGGGTTTTAATATACCTGCAAGTGTTCGAAATAGGGTTGTTTTTCCAGCACCGTTGGGTCCCAAAACAACATATATGGCTGGTTCATCGATTCGAAAAGAAATACCCTCCAAGATCTTGCGCCCAAAGTAACCTGAGCTAACAGAATCAAGCAACACTAACGGTGATGATCCAGAGGGATATGAATATTTTTCGACCATTTGCGTTTCGCTCCTACTACTAGGTTTATGCATCTGATAATAACCTCTCTCTATTCATCATTTTATTTGCCGCGACCAGCATAGCAACAACTAGAACTATCAAGATTAAAGTCACACCGCCCACAAGCATCAGGAAATAGCTTGAACCAATAAAGAAACCACCAAGAAGCATAACCACCAAACTGGGACCAATTCCTAGAATCATGGATATACCAACGGGGCTGTTGACTCCGGGGATTCCAACAGTAAGGGAAGACCAAATCATCCCGGCCATGCACATAAAGGCCGAAGAAGCATAACTAAGCGGTATTGTATAGATCAGCAGTGTTTCTATCATACTAAAGGGTATTGAGCCGCTAAATAGCAAGGATAAGACCACATTACCTGTTATGGAAATTCCTAAAACTATCGTAATCAACCCAAAACTAACCAGTAATGTTGACCAGAAAATTTCATAGACATTGACACCATAGGCAATCAAGTATTCGTAGACACCTTTGGTTCGGTCGCTGACAAAAACCATTAAACCGCCTACACTACCCATGACAGCAAACAAGGGAAGCATAAGGGTACCTAGCTGAGAGATAAACAGTATCTCCTCATCAGCTATAGACGCTGTCCAGCTAAAAATTGTACTAATTACAAGAGACATTACGATGCCAATAATCAGGTAGAGACTGCCAAATTTAATGGCCCGCTTGAAATTTGTTTGGACAAAAGATTTCAATCGCTTGCGCCCTCACACTGATAGAGAAGCTAGCGCAGCATTTTTGCCTTCCGCTTGTATGAAACCAAATCTGATCAGGTTATCCAGATTGAGTACGTGAAAAGTGTGTCAGTTGTATTTGAGTCGGTTAGCAGATAGAGGGTATAGATGCCTTTTTGGTGGTTGTTTATGGTTTTGGTTAAGCTGAAGCTGATTTGGAAATTGGTGTTATTTTGGTTCCAGATGTTTGCTTCTATACCGTCAAGGGGGTAGTTGTTCCAATTATAATAATAGCCTGTGCGTGCGGGGGGTACCACTGAGGCAATGAGGACTCCGGGGTTATAGGATCCGTTGTAGGGCGAGTTTTCTAGTTGCTCAACTGTTAGCGGGCCAGGGTTGGAATAAAAAACAAAAAGACTTGTGAGGATAAGGTCTAATTTGGATGTGGTGCCGCTTAGAGTTATCTGATTTGGGTCACTAACATCTAATGTGTCCCATGTGATGTAGGTGTCCTCGAAATCTTGGACTATATAGATGCATTGGTCTTTGTATGCGATGCCAATGCTTACTTTGTTATGTATGGGGTTTAGTATGTTGTCTCTGTGGCCCCAGTCCCACTCGGCATCGTCATACATCATGAGATATTGTAATCTTTCAAGGGCTGTTTTGGCTTTGTTGTAAAAGTCTCTATTGGTTATTCCGGTGCTGTATGCAATGTTTTCTGTGACTGCGCCTTGGCCGCCTGAGAGGGTGTATCTCATATCAGGCGTGTGGCCGTCTTTATTCCAGTGACTAAAATAGTTGTTGTTTAGCATATCTTCGGCATGTAGTTGACCCGAGTTGATGGTGCTCAGAGTTATATTTGATAGTCCGTGTTCGGTGCGGTCTTGGTTGATGAGTTCAAGAGCATATAGTACTAAGTCATCATGATACGCCTCGGGCGGCATATTGGGCGTGGAACTAACGACATAGGCTATGGTAAGGAGGGTGATTGTGAGCAAAAATATGGTGGTTAAAAGTACAAGTAAGCGTTTGTGTTTGTTGGGATTTGAGGTTTTTCTGATAATGGGGATTTCGGGTTGTGTGTTGTTTTTTTGGTTCTCTTCAGCAGAATATTGGTTAGAGAAATGTAATCCAGCGTAAGTGTATCTATATGGTGAAGTTGTGGATGTTTTTTTGCAGTGGATAAAAGGTGTCATCTAGCTCACAAAGTCAATTTAATGGGTTGTTATGATGCGATTTATGTTTTATGTGAATTCAGGTGGGTGTTTGAAAAGTTGATGAGTTTAAAAAAATGTGGTTGATGGTTAGCTGAATATGTTTTGTGGTTAGTGGGTTAGTATTTCTTCTTTTTGGGTTGTTGTTTTTGTGGTGTATTTTTGTGTTTTTGTTTCTGGGGGGTAGATGATTTTGGCGTTTGGTGCGATTTTGCGTATTTTGTCTATGGCGTTGTTTGCGGCATATAGGGATTCGTAGCTTTTGCGGCTTGTTAGAATAGTGGGGCTTTCGGGTGTGTCTTTTAGGTTAAATCGCCAGTTGCTTTCGTCGTCTTTGAATTGTTCAAATACTGGTCCGTGTATGGGGTCGGTTTCTTCTTTTAGATGAGTGGTTGTGGTTGGTTCGGCGCTTATGGTTTTAGCTATTGGAGCATCAGCTTTAACTTGTTTTATGTCGGTGTTGAGTGCCTCGAGGGTTTTTGAGTCGGAGCTTTCGGCGATTATTTCACCGCTTGAGTCTTTGAGGTGGTAGAGATAAGTTTGGTTATCCTCATCATAGAGAACCGCATAAATCAGAGTATCTTTAGATCCCTCAGTTGATGATGCTGATGAGGTAGTTTTTGTTGTGGTGGTCGTTGTTGTTGGTTTTGGGGTTGTTGTTTTGGTTTGGGTCTTTTTTATAAGCGGCGCGGCAACTGCAGGGGCAGTAGCAACTGCGGCTACAGCGGCGGGTGCAACTTTGTGTTCTACTGTGGTTGTTGTGGTGGTTGTGGTTGTTGGTTTGGGGGCAACAGGTATGGAATGGAGTGGTGGTTGTTGGGGTTGTTTGTGTGCTGTGTTTGTGTGGGTTTCTAGGTCGTTTTTGTTTAGGAAGCCTTGTCCGCAGGCGGGGCAGGTGAGGTCTAGGTTTGGCATCATGACGGCGTCTATTTCGTGGAGTACTCCGTTGTCGGCGGTGACGTCTTTTCGGTCGGTGATATGTATTCCGTTGATTTTGGGGTTTAGGTGCAGGTGCCATCGGTGCGGGTCAACTTTGGCTATCTGGCCTTGCTGGGTGGTTAGGGTGTCGTTTTTTAGATGTCTTATGTCCTCTATTGTGAGGCTCTCAGAGATGATGTGGTAATTTACAACTGCTTTTAGGCGTGCTTTATTGGCAAATAACTCGTCAAGGTTGCTTTTGGATAGTTTTGCGAAGGCGTCATCGGTGGGTGCAAAAACAGTAAACTGACCTGTTCCTTTGAGAAAATCAACTAATCCAGCTTCGCGTAGGGCTCTTGAGAACGTGTTTAAGTTATAAACATCGCCCATGATTAAATCTGCTAAATCTGCCATATATTTCACCTCCTAAATCAGCTATGGTATGTTTTTAGCAGGGATTTCCCTGGTAGTTTGCCTGATTTTAATAACAAATAATAAGCGAATTATTTGCCTGAGACTTTGCGGGCGCCTCTTTTGGCTTCATCCTCGGCTCTTTGACCTATATTTTTGGCTGTGTTGCCGGCTTTTCTTGTTTCTTCCTCTGTTTTTCGTTTTGCTTTATCTAAAATCGACGACAAACTTTCACCTCCTAAAAGGGGCTCTGCTCTAGTTCAGTTAAATAGAAATTTTGCAGAACAAAAAGCTATGTGACTGTATTGTTTTCACCACAACACACCCCTAACCAATTAAAATTATGCATAGGGTTGTTTTGACAAATTGGTTGCAATAATTCATATATCATCGCTACAACTAAACTGGCAGTTATGAATCGATCTGGAATGGCCAATTTGCCTCTCCATGGCGGCAAAGCACCACTTTGGCTCACAGGCCGCATGCAAAACCTCGCCCGCGAAATCACCAACATCATCATCGAAGAATACGGCCCCGCCAACTTTTTAGCACGCCTAAGCGACCCCTACTGGTTCCAAGCCCTAGGATGCGTTTTAGCCTATGACTGGCACAGCAGCGGCGTAACCACCGTAGTAACAGGCGTACTCAAAACCGCCCTAAACCCAGAACAACACGAAGTAGCCCTATGCGGCGGGAAAGGCAAAACCAGCCGCAAAACCCCAACTGATATCCAAACCATCACAACCAAATGGAACTTCCCCCAACAAACCATCAACGAGTTGCTCTACACAAGCCGCCTCATAGCCAAAGTCGACAACAACGCGATTCAAGCCGGTTACCAACTCTACCACCACGCATTTCTAATAACCAAACAAGGCGACTGGGCCGTTATCCAACAAGGCATGAACACCCAAACCAGCACCGCACGCCGCTACCACTGGCACAGCCAAACCACCCAAACCTTCACAGACGAACCACAAAACAACATAACCTGCAACATAAAACACAACCAAACCCTAAACATGACCGCCAAAGAAAGCCACGCCACCCGCAAAGCCTCCACAGACCTAGCCAAAGAACCACCCAAAAAACTCATAAAACTCCTTCAAGCAACAAACAAAACCCCAAACCAATCATCCCTACATATGTGGCTACCCAAAACCAATGATCCATGGCTACAGACGCAACCGAGTCTTAACATGCCCCGAAACATTAACTGGGACACCCTAAGCCGTCTCTATGAGTTCCAACCCCAAAACTACGAAGAATTGTTAAGCGTCAAAGGCGTCGGCCCTGCCACCGTGCGCGGACTAGCCCTGGTAGCTGAATTAATATATGGTGAAAAACCCAGCTGGGAAGACCCCGTGAAATTTAGTTTCGCCTATGGCGGCAAAGACGGCGTACCCTTCCCAGTGGAACGCAAAGCCATGGACGAATCCATAGAAATCCTCAAAAAAGCCATCCAAGAAGCCAAAATCGGCGAAAAAGAAAAACTACAATCACTCCAAAACCTACGCCAACTAATCCCAAACCAAAAATAAACCCACAAAGTGAACTACTCGCCCCTTCCGGGGCGAGCATCACTGGTTTCGATTTACGCATGTTTAGGTTCGTGCATGTTTAGGTTCGTGCATGTTTAGGTTCGTGCATGTTTAGGTTCGTGCATGTTT
>NZ_WRFL01000012.1:0-43958 GCF_009778815.1 Candidatus Bathycorpusculum sp. | reverse complement strand
TTGTCTCAAAAATTATCCAACGCTCATCTTTGGTCAAGTTAACACTGTACTTTTTATTCATAACTAAGCACGTGTTAACATATACAATCAACACTTATTTATAATGCGGTCAAAGCAATATGTAGTTTATTACAGCATAATAACAAACATATCGGGCAGTAGTTCGTTTCATAGGTTTGTTTAGCTTTTGAACACACATGATCTATCACAACTAAGTATTGATGTTGATTTGATTTAATGCTAAGTACACGAACAAGGTGTTCAGCAGTTAGACAGCCCGGGTAAACACTGTATCTTTAAGCGCTTATAGGCTACTTCTTTTTTTTAAAGTAAATCGACAAACTTATGCTCACAATTGTCACAGACACTATGGTGACTATTAGTATCGTTGTTAGGGGAGGTTGTGGTTCTTTATCGCTTGGGGAGAACGTTGGGACAGGGGTTGGTTTTTCATTGCGACCGGGGGCGCCAGCACTGACTATATGATTTATCAAAGGATTAGAATCGAAAAAGAGAAGACGACCAGCGTGAGGGCCAGTGTCGTAGGATGTGTCCCAAATGCCTGTGTCACCTATTTCTTTGGCATCAGGATACAACGCTTCGTAGTTGCTCCAATAATTCCTATCAAGCTCAAGCTGACCATATATTTGAATATCTATCTTGCTATTGATGAAATTATTTTCAGTCACAACATTTGGCATAGCCCAATCTATGAATATTGCAGATGGAAAGCAGTCGATGAAAACGTTATGTTTAATCACATTTCCGATATACTCTATAGAAACTCCATTTCTGATGTCTAGTCCGCCTCCCTCAAAGGTGTTGTTGATAAAACTGTTATTATTTGAGGAAGCAAAAATATGGCCTCTATCACAAAAATATACAGGGACGGACCCTTAGAATTTCTGTTTAAATCTACTCCGTTTCCTTTTCCTTTAATTGTATATCCGGCGCCATCAATGGTAATATTGTCTTTTTCAACTACTATGATACCAAAAATGTCTCCTGTAAAAGTATAAACATCGCCTTGCCGCTCAATCCGATCTGTGCCCACAATCTGTCCCTCAGAGGTGATGGTTATAGTGGAACCTGCTTGAGCGTTTATCAACCCAACAAACTGACTTGCAAGCACTGTTGAACAAAGTAAAGTGGAAATTAGCAAAAATATGCCTGCTTTCTTAAGGGGTTCAAATTGCTGCTTAACTCGATTGAAATTCAATGAACAGTGATAAAAAATGGTTAGTTCTGAGTTATGGAGCCGCATTTTTTACCCTTGCTTCAATTGGTTATTTGTGTGCTGTCTTATGTTTTTTTCGCAAGCAGTTGTTTGGTTGCGTAAGCTTTAACCTGGTGGATATTTGTCTAATTAGGGATGATTTGGTGATTTGGAGGTTTTTTCGGGTGTATTATATATTGGGATTTTTGTGTATTTTTCACGGTTTTGGGTGTTGGGGTCGGGGTGGATTTGAGTGTTTAATGTGTAAAATTGTTATATATGCGCTAACGGTAGTGTAGTATGTAATGTCAATAACACTATGCATCAAGACAGGAAGAGCAAATAAAAAATGAGATGCCCCTACTGCAACTCGGAAAATTCAAAAACCCTCGAAACACGGGACTCTGCAGAGAACACCACCCGCAGACGTAAAGAATGCACCACCTGTGGTAAACGCTATACCACCTACGAATATCTCGAAACCGTCGAAATCATGGTTCGTAAAAAAAACGGTGAATTACAGCGCTTTGATGTTAACAAAATAATTCGAGGACTCCAAAAAGCCTTCGAAAAACGCCCCGTCACCATGGTACAGATAAACGAGTTAGCAGATCACGTCCGCCAGGACTTAATGCTAAAAGGCGCTCAGGAAGTCGCATCAGAGGAAATCGGCGACTTGATTATGCAGTACATAAAAAAAGTCGACCGGATTGCCTACATCCGGTTTGCTTCGGTTTACAAACAATTTGAAGAGCCTGAAGATTTCAGGCGAGTAATTTCGGAAGTGAAGAAAAAATGAAATTCGTATTAAAACGTGACAGTAAATTAGAACCATTCGATCAAGAACGCATCACCCAAGCCATCTATAAAGCTGTAAAAGCAGTAGGCGGCAAAGATAAAGAACAAGCTAAAAGAATCAGCGACGAAGTCGTAGCTGAACTCAACCGAACCTATGGGGATGATGGCGTCCCAACCGTTGAGGAAGTCCAAGATCTCGTCGAAAAGCGCCTCATCGAAAACGGACACGCCTCCACCGCAAAAGCCTACATCCTCTACCGCAAACAACACAACGACATGCGCGAACTAGCCGCGCTACTAAGCTCCTCAGACTTGGTAGATCAATACCTCGAAGTTGAGGACTGGCGCGTCAAAGAAAACAGCAACATGAGCTACTCACTCCAAGGCCTAAACAACTACCTCTCCTCAGCCGTCATAGCCAAATACTGGATCGCACGCATCTACCCCGAAAACATCGCCGCATCTCACTTCTCAGGAGACATCCACATCCACGACCTAGGCGTCCTAGGACCCTACTGCGTTGGATGGGACATAAACGATCTGTTGCTCTCAGGCTTTGGCGGAGTGCATGGCAAAATCGAGAGCAAACCCGCCAAACACTTCCGCACCGCACTAGGACAAATCGTCAACTTTTTCTACACCCTCCAAGGAGAAGCCGCAGGCGCACAAGCATTTAGCAACTTTGACACCTACCTAGCACCCTTCATACGATACGACAACCTAACCCAAAAAGACGTCGATCAGGCACTCCAAGAATTCTTCTTCAACATGAACGTCCCCACCCGAGTCGGCTTCCAAGCACCCTTCACCAACCTCACCCTAGACCTAACCGTACCCGACTTTATGAAAAACGAAGCCGTCATCTACAACGGCAAAGTCACAACCGACACCTACGGAGACTTTTCCAAAGAACTAGAAATGCTAAACCTATCCTTTGCAGAAGGCATGAAACAAGGCGACGCAAAAGGCAGAGTCTTCACCTTCCCCATCCCCACCTACAACATCACCAAAGACTTCGACTGGGACTCACCCACCTCACAAGCCATCTTTGAAGTCACAGCCAAATACGGCGTCCCCAACTTTAGCAACTTTGTAAACAGCGACATGAACCCCGAAGATGTCAGAAGCATGTGCTGCCGGCTCCGCATCGACAACCGAGAACTCCGCAAACGCGGCGGAGGCTTCTTTGGAGCCAACCCACTAACAGGAAGCATCGGTGTAGTCACCCTAAACATCCCCCGCATAGGCTACCTCTCCAAAAACGAAGACGAATTCTTCGAAAAACTAGACACCCTCATGGAAACCGCCAAAGCCAGCCTTGAACTCAAACGCAAAGTCCTCGAAGCCTTCACCGACAACGGCCTCTACCCCTACTCCAAACGCTACCTCCGACACGTCAAAGCAGGATTTGACAAATACTGGAAAAACCACTTCTCAACAATCGGCATAGTAGGCATAAACGAAGCCCTCATAAACCTCCTAGGACAAAACATCGCCTCAAAAGACGGCCAAGCATTTGCAGTTAAAATCCTAAACTACATGCGCAAACAAATAGCAGACTATCAAGAAGAAACAGGCAACATCTACAACCTCGAAGCCACCCCCGCAGAAGGCACCGCCTACCGCCTAGCCCGCCTCGACAGAAAACGCTACCGAGACATCATATTTGCCAACCAAAAACACATAATTGCAGAACACGCCGAACCCTTCTACACCAACTCCTCACAACTACCCGTAGACTTTGCAGGTGATCTCTTTGAAGCCCTCGAACATCAAGAGACACTCCAAACACTCTACACAGGCGGCACAAACTTCCACATCTTCATAGGAGAACGCCTACCCACCTGGAAATCTGCAGCCGAATTAGTTAAAAAAGTCAGCTGGAATACAAAACTACCCTACTTCACCCTAACGCCAACCTTTAGCATCTGCCCAAGTCACGGCTATACCACAGGTGAACACAAAACCTGTCTGGTCTGTGGAGCAAAAAATGAAGTTTATAGCCGCGTTGTAGGATATCTTCGCCCAGTTGACCAATGGAATGATGGGAAACAAGCTGAATTTGCCATACGCAAAACCTTTGACAGATCAACAGTGGTGGCATCAGCCCCCCTAACAGTTTAGGTGAGCAACTCAGTGAAGTTTAGCGGATTACAAAAAACCAGCTTGCTGGATTATCCCGATAAGGTAGCATCAGTACTGTTCACACCGGGGTGCAACCTGCGTTGCCCCTTTTGCCACAACCACAAAATTGCCCTCGATCCTCAACCACCGTTTCTCCAAGAAGGCGCAGCACTCTCAATACTTGAGAGCCGTAAAAAACATGTCGACGCAGTTGTTATAAGCGGAGGCGAACCCTGCATGCACCGAGAACTCCCCAAGTTCCTTGCCAAACTCAAAGAACACGGATTCTCAGTCAAGCTAGATACCAATGGCTTTTTCCCCGACGTACTCGAGGAATGTCTGGGACATGTGGATTATGTGGCAATGGATGTGAAAACCTGCCAAGAAAAGTATCATCTGCTGGGTGCCTCTGACACAAAGAACCTGATGCACTCAATGGAGATACTCAAGAGGGGCAAGGTTCCCTACGAGTTTCGCACAACCGCCATACCCGAGCTCCTAACAGAACAAGATGCACAGGCAATCGGGGAAATGATAAAAGGCACTAAAATTTATGCACTTCAACAGTTTATCGCCGAAGATACTCTTGATAAACGCTACCAAACACTCAAACCCTATGTACCCGAAAAAATCGAGGAAATCGCCAAAATAATCGCACCCTACACAGAAAAAATCATCCTAAGAATCTAACTCTTTTTCGTCTATTTTTACACTCTACAACCCAACTAAGAATACCTCTTAATCAGCACATCTATGGTTAGGTGGCAATAGCTTTTTTAGGTCTTATTAATCCTATTTTTGCAGTGTAGCGTATGGAAGAAGCAACTATTTGGGTTCCTGCCGATGGTGACACCTTTGTCACCCAAGATGGGTTTATCATGAACACGTTTGGCTATGAGCATCCAAGCGATAGAGTCTTTGCATTTCTCAAATACATCCCCGCTAAATACAAAGATCTCTTCAATGTTGAGATGTTGCAACGCACATGGAAATTTGGTTCAAATCCGCTGACCAGTCAGTTATTTCGTGCAGAGAAGCTCTACACCGCTAAAAATTATCAAACCTTTATAGGTGCGTTTCGAGGAAATTTCGCAAACTATTTGTTTTTTGATCAAACGCGAGGTAAAGAACTCATAACATCACCCTTAGATAGAATCGAGCAGGTATTTGTACCCAAAGATCGTTTGGTCTGGTTGCAGAACCTCAAAAACCCGGATAGTCTCCAAGCACATGCCATAAAACTCATTGATCTGGTTCATAAAGAATCAGGTGTGCCCTACTCGGATTTAGGTATCCATGGCTCCATCGCCTTGGATATGCATGCGCCGGAAAGTGACATTGATTTTGTGGTTTATGGTTCAGAGAATTTCCGCCAAGTTGAACAAACACTACAAACACTTGTTAATCACGGTACCTTATCCTACATTGCGGGCAATCGTATTGAAGCAGCGCGTCGATTTGTTGGTAAGCATGATGGTAAAATCTGGATGTACAATGCTACCAAAAAAGCAGAGGAAATTAAGAGTAAATACGGCGACTATACCTACACAGCATTAGCACCGGTACGGTTCACCGCAACTGTTTGTGATGATACAGAAACAATGTATCGCCCAGCAGTCTACAAAATCACACAGTACAAACCTCAAGATGTCCAATCAGAAGTGGACCTAGATAAAATTCCCCTCCAAGTCACCGCCAACATTGGCTGCTATAGAAACGTCGCTCGAACCGGACAGCAAATCAAAGTTGCAGGTACCCTTGAGAAAGTCCAATCCAACCGTGACGGTACAGTTTTCTATCAAGTTGTTGTGGGCACAGCTACCTCAGAAGAAGAATACATATGGCCGATCTAAACCTGCGTGATCGCGACGCCATCCAAACCGAGGAAGGCATCATTTTCCGCGTATTTGGATACAACCACCCCCAAACCAGCTATATCTGCGATGCGGAATATGCCAACTCGAAAATCTTTAACTCAACAGATCCCAGAGCACCGCGGGAGGGCAAAAATGAGCTGTTTTATAAATTCTACAACGACGAAGGCCTAAAACTTATCACCAAAAAGTATCCCCAGTACCTAGTTAATCAGGAAATGCTTGGTCTTAAAATCGTCGGGGTTCCAGAGAAACTCATTGGAAAAGTACGCCAACCCCAACCTCGACTACAAGAACTGCTAAAAAAAGGCCCCACCGATCAGCTATTGTCGGCAATGGAGCGCGTACTAGATATTGTCTCAAACAAATCCGGAGTTTCTAAGATGAGCTTTGGCGTGTTTGGTTCAATGCTACATGATTTCCATCATCCAAAATATTCTGATATTGACTTTACAATTTATGGCAAAGCACAAAACCAAAAAATTGTACAGACAATGGCCCAACTCTACGCAGATCCCAGCTCAGGACTTAGCAATGAATTTACATCAGAAGAGGTCATGTCAGGTAAACGATGGTTATTTAGAGACTTTACGATCCCAGACTTTGTTTGGCACCAACGTCGCAAGATGATTTATGGTTTCTACGATGACAGAGCCCATAGCGGCAGAATTATCAAAGCAGAATTTGAACCGGTGAAAGCTTGGGAGGAAATCAGAAACGAATACGACCCCGATACAAAGATCACTCAAAGAGGCTGGGTTAGACTCAAAGCCCGCGTGACAGCTGATAATGATGCACCCTTTATTCCATCGGTTTATGGCATTGAACCCTTAGAGGTTCTAAGTGGACCCAAAGAAGCCATAGAGGCTATTCGTATATTTAGTTACATGGAAGAGTTCCGCCAACAAGTACAGCGTGACGAAACAATCATAGTGGAAGGCAATCTTGAGAAGGTAGCATCTTTAAAGGGCAACTATTTGCAGGTTACACTAACTTATTGTTCCCGCTACTATGAACAGGTACTAAGAGCCCTGCATAGTTAACGCAAAAGTATCATGTAGTCTTGGGGTTTATTTCCTAAAATCAAGCGGTAATGTTCTTTGCCGCTTTTTTTATTAATTACACGCTCAATTTTTCCCTGAGCCTCAATTTTCTCACCTATCTCAGCTTGCATACAGAATCGACCACGGAAAGAAACCACTTCCTCGATCGGTGTCATCTGAGAACACTCAAGAACTTGGACACTGTCAAGTTTGTAGGTACAGGGGGTGTAGAGGGCGTCTTGGGCATCAGTGATGGTAGAATAAATTTTACTGTATCCGCTGTTTTGGTAGCAGATATCACCGTATTGTTGGGAGGTTTCGTTTGGCTCTTTTATAAAACGGATAAAGTAGTCGACGCCTTGATACATACCTTGAAAGGCCTTACGGGACTCCACAACTGAGAAATCACTAAAACTCATATGGGTGTCTTTGGAACGAAAGTCATAGAGGGTTTGGAGCTCAGTTGTTGTGTATGGTTTAAAACCTGAGCTGGGTGTTTTTTGGAGTTGTTGGAGTGTGAGGTAGGCTTTTTGGCTGTTTTCTGTGCCATAAACGATGGGGTCGATATCAGAGGCTGGGGTGGTTAGGGCAGCCATTATCGAACCAGAGATACCTATACTACTCCAGGGGATATTGGCATTATTTTTTAATTCCTCAGCCAAGTTTAGGGCTTTTTCTTCAAGATCCGAGAGGTTTTTTGCATTTCGTAGTTCGGTTAGTTTTTCTGTGGGTTGGTAGTGCTCAATGATGTGGTTGAGGGAGACTTCACAGAGGGTTTCCCCAAAAACGCTATCAAAAACGATGAGGTCAGGATGGTTTTGTTTTAGGTAGTTGAATCGCTCATCTAGGCTGTAGACTTTGCCGTAGAGTTGGTCTTTACCTTTTCTTGTGCCCTGTGTGAAGGGTATGAATCGGGGGAATGCTATGATTTTGTCTGGGGGGTGCGTTGTACCCTTTACGTCGAAAACTACGCCGCTTTGGGTTTTGATTAAGTCGCCTTCACGGGGCCTCATGATGTATCCTTGCTGTGCTAAAGTTTTGGATACTTTAATAAAGCTTCTTTGGCGTCCTTCTCTGAGTGCAACAAATGAGCGACCTCCTCCGCCTCCAAAAAGCGCAGCACATCGCCAAATGTCTTCAACTTGCGATGATGCTTGAAGTCAGTGTGCAAAAACCCGGTAACGTCAGTTTCACTGCCAGCTTTGAGAAAACCCGGGTGGAACATTTTTTGGCATCAGCGGTTGCGGCTGGACCGAGTTTGCAAGAAGCGGCTTCTCGGGGAGCTATGGTTGCTGAGGGACAACTAAACCTTGAAAGGCTGGGTATAGGTGAGTTAATCAAGACTTGTTCAGAAGATGTTACAATGTGGCAACGAGGTGGAAACACTATTTTGGGTACGGTGATGCTGTTTGTGCCGCTTGCAACCGCCGCGGGTATGACACCAACAAAGCAGAGGTTTTGTTTTGATTTTTCGGTTCTGCGGCGAAATCTTGATTTGGTGGTTAGGGCGTCATCGGCGTGGGATGCGGTTCATCTCTATGAAGCAATCGATATTGCATGTCCCAGCGGGTTAGGCGGCGCACCGGATCTGGATGTTACCCAAACAGATTCCAAAAAACGGCTCATAGAAGAGAATGTGGGTTTGTTTGAGGTGTTTAAACTCGCCGCCGCCTATGATGATATCTGCTATGAATGGGTCAACAATTACCCCATAACTTTTGATTTAGCCTATCCCTATCTAACAGAACAACTCAGAAACAAACCACTCAACACCGCAGTTGTTCATACCTTCCTAAAAATTCTCGCTGAACGTCCAGATACATTTGTTGCTCGCAAAATGGGTAAACCCAAAGCTCAAGAAATCTCCAAAGATGCCCAAACCAGCCTAGAAATAGGCGGCTTAGAAACCCCCGAGGGTAGAGAAAGCCTCGCAGAATTTGATAAAAAACTCCGCAACAGTGGAAATACCTGTAACCCGGGCACCACTGCAGATTTAACGGCTACAACTTTGGCGCTCTGTGTTCTTAACGGATACAGACCGTAACCAACAGACCGTAACTATAGCTATAGCCCCCATAATTATCAATATTACAAAAATTAGCGAAATAGGTGTCAAAGGGGATTGAACAGATGGTGGAGAAACCCCGGGAGGTTGATCTATTGGTAGAGAAACCTCTAAGGCATAAACACCATCTCCACCACCCACATACAAAACCCCATCACAAACAACAGGCGAACCAACACCACCCCCAACACCCCATGAAGAGTAATCCCAAGAAATAGGCGACGAAACAGGGTAAGTCCATAGTTCAAAGCCGTTGGCAGCATTTAGGGCATAGAGATTACCATCAGAGGAGCCAACATATAAAACATCACTATAAAGTGCCGGTGCCGACAACCGCCCCGCACCAATGGTGGAGTTCCAAAGTTTTGTCCCATCAGATGCATTTAACGCATAAACCTCACCCGTATTTGAACCCATATAAATTAACCCATCTCTAAGAATAGGCGCTGAGGGAGCAGAAGGATCTATAAGAAATGATGACGAGGAAATATAATGGCGCGGCAGACGAGAAGCGTAGGTGTAGCTCCAAATTTTTTGGCCGCTGTCAGCCTCAAGAGCATACGCATTACCATCCCCCGCACAAAAATAAAGCACTCCATCACCAAACACAAAAGACGACACACAAGACTCCCTATCTATATTCTTAGATCCTACTGTATAAGTCCAAATTTCACGGTCACCTCGAATGTCTTGGGCATCTAAAGCAAAAACTTTGTTAGATGACCCCGCATAAACAACATCACCAACAACCAATGGTGATGGAGCAACATCAGCAACACCATAGATCCAAAGAATATCGCCTGTAAAACTATCTAGAGCATAAAAGCTATGTTCATAACCGATATATAAAGTACCATTTGCAACAACTGGAGGTGCCATGACCTTATTGGTTGTTCCAGGGCTTACAATTGTTTCCCAAATTATGGCACCGCTCTTTGCGTCTAGAGCATACATTTCCCTATATCCATTTAGGAAAATTTTGTTGTCATAAACTATTGGGAACTTTGAGGCACCCGTATGCGGTAAATGGCCCTCCTTATAAGTCGACCATATTTTTGGTCCGCTGGCAGCGTTTAATGCATAGACATAACCCTCATCAGAGGCAAAATAAAGAATCCCCTGAACAATAATCGGAGAAGTATAAACCATACCCGCCCTTGTATCATATGTTCCGACTCTGCTGTCTGTTGTGTAGTTCCAGAGAGGTGTTGGAGTATTTGTTTCATCAGATGAGCCAATGGCGGGCAGTGTTGAAATTGCTGTGGGGGTTGTGGCTGTGGTAAGGGCAGCAAATGAGGTGTTAAAAACGATAACTGTTATGATTATGGCAGTCAAATATATGAGGCAAGACTTCGAGTGTATCCTTAGCTGTGCATTTGTGGTGGATTGCCAATTTTTGAAACTATAATATGCACACATATTCTGCTCTGCTTCAGCAATTATTTGATCTGATATAAATATCAGTTATCCTACGCACCAGCCAAATCGTTTCACATCTGCTGGTGCAATGCCTTCTTGGCGCATTAAATCTCTAAGGCATACTGGATCGGTTTCTAGGTAGTCGCCTGTACATGCATAGGCTCTGCCTCGGCATCCTCCACAACTCTCGCGGTATTCACAGCCGCCGCAGTTTCCTTTTAGGGTGTGTCGTTGCCGCAGGGTGTTTAAAATTGGGGCGTTGCGCCAGATTTGGGTTAGGCTTTGTTCGCGGATGTTGCCGGCTTTTATTGGTAGAAATGTACAGGGGTAGATGTCCCCGTTTGGTCGGAGGCTGAAGTACATGTTGCCTGCGTGGCATCCTATGCCGTTGTGTATCCAGAATTCTTTAATGAGGAGGGTTTTGGCTTTGGTTCCGTGGTTACGGTGCATCTCTGCGGCGATTTCAGGGTAGAGGGGCGTGCCTCCTGACATGGTGAAGGTCATTTCGGTGTCTTCTTGGCGGCTCTGCAACCAACGGATGAGGTTGACGCGTTGTTCCATGGTCATGGCGTTATCCATCACGTCTTTGCCTCTGCCTACAGGCACAAGGTCATAAACGGCGGCTTCATCAACACCTAACTCGTAGAGAAATTCGAGTCGTTTAGGCATCTCGGTGTAGGTGTCTTTGAGAGCCATGGTGGTTACAACAACCTCTAGATCTATTGCAAGACATGTCTTGATGGCCTGTATTGTTTTTTTAAATGTGCCGGGTAGGTTGCGGATATGGTCATGTTTTTCGGGAACCACTGAGTCGATGGGCATGCCTACGACTTTTAAACCGGCCTCTTGGAGCTGCAATGCTGTATGAGGGGTCATAAGCAAGCCATTTGAGAGCATGGCTGTGATTATGCCTAGATCAGTGCAGTATTCAATGAGTTGGAGTACGAAATCTTTGCGTATTAGGGGTTCGCCGCCGCTAAAAATCACTGCTTCAGTGCCTAAACTGTGCATTTCCTCAATGGCCAACTTGGCTTCTTTTAGGTTGAGTTCATCAGACATGGCTTCTCTTGCCGATACGTGACAGTGAATACAACTCAGATTGCAAGCACGCGTCACAGCATAGGAAACAATAAGGGGTGTGTTAGGTTCACCTTTTAGACCCTGTCCTAGTAGGGCCTGTCTGAGCTGCAACTCGAGCATTTTTAGCGTTGTACCCACAGCTAGCGCCTTTAACGTAGTTAGATTTTAGGGCGGATGATCCAGAGCTGGATGGCTCTGCGCAACAACCATGCGATAGCAAAGATGATCGCAACTGCGATTATAGCTATCATGATATTAGGACCAATGTCAAAAGCGTCCTCGGTAACGTTTGGCGGTGAGAGATCAACAAGTTTTATGTTGTCGATGGTTATGAGGCTGTCGTGGCCAAAGTAGTATTCAGTTCCATTAACAATGTTGCCTTGGGGGTTTTGTACGCCGTGGAGAACAGTTGTGGTTTGTTCGTCGCCGTTTAAGTAGAGGTGCATACCTGTAGTGTCGCGACGAAATTCCACTTTAATCCATTGATTGAGCGGAACCGACTGGGTGGTTACAATCTCATTAAACCCGCCGCTATCAGTTTCTACATAGCCGCTCAATGCGCCCTGTACGTATTGTTCTCCGTTCTCAGGTGTGCCTGCGCGTATGGATAAGCCAAGAACGCGAAGGGTGTTTTGCCAATCACAGGCTTGATCGGGATGGTTACATTTGGTGACTATTTGGTTATAGGTGGCATCATATAGACTGGGAACATAGACCCAAGAGCTGATTTGGACGTATTTTTGGATGTCAAGGTTTTGTGAAATCGGCACATACATAGGCTGAGACATTGGTGGAAAACCCACGACAAATTTGATGGGAACATAAACGGTGTTTTTGCCGTTAAACTGGAGGGCCTTGTCATATTTGCCATCGACAAGTTCGGGTTCAACCTCACCAGCCAAGATGCCATGGTTAACGCCTGTGCTGTCAGGGGTTATTGTTCCTGAGTCACTGGGTTTGATCTGATCCATAGCCCACTCACCCACGGTGATACCGCCGCTTTGAGCAGAGGCGGATGTAAGAAAAATCGGGCTCAAAAGAGTAACTGTTAGAAGACAAAACACTAAGACGTTTACGAGAGTTTTTTGTGCCATCATACTCACCTTATAGTTGAAGTCGAATAGTCTTCTTCTGGAGAACAAAGGGTTCCCAAAAGAACACCTCGAACAGACAATAGACCCTTTGCAAACTCTCTATAATAGTTTACTTTCTTTGGTGTTATGCATGTTCCACAGGTCACTCTTTAGCACTACACGAACAAACCAACCAATTAGCCGGCTCACCCATGACTGATCCTTAAACCACATACAATAAATTTTGCCCTGATACGCCGCTATAACAAAATTAGATTTAGACGTAACTAATTAACAAAAACTTTATCAGGCAAAATCAAAAGATACCTTATGTTAAACATGAATAAAGTTATTCCTTTCATGTTGCTTTTCTTTTTCATAAGTGGGTCATTCATAACAGCTTTTGGGTCTGTTTTAGTTGCCTCAGAGTTAGTTGAGAATTCTTGGAGCACAAAAACCGCTATGAATGATCCCCGATCTGAATTGGGGGTTGTTGCCTTAGATGGCAAAATTTATGCTATTAGCGGTGCTCCCTTAGTTGACAAACAAAATGTCAAAGGTCAGGGTTTTGTGGGTACTACTGAGTGTTATGATCCTGTGACAGATACATGGACTACTCTAAAACCCATGCCAACACCCCGAGGCAATTTTATTATTGTAACATGTCAAGGCAAAATTTACTGCATCGGCGGTGCAAATGGCACCATTTATCCCCTAGGCCCACCCATACGTTACCCATTAGACATAGTTGAAGTTTATGACCCCGTTACTGATATGTGGGAGAGTAAGACCTCGTTTACCAATTTATGTAAAACAGGGCTACAAGCACAGGTTGTAAATAAACAAATTTTCATTATAACTCTCGATGGTGAGCTGTACCTGTATAACCCCCTTACGGACAAATGGAGCACCAAAACACCCCTCACCAATCAAGAAGAACCACTACAAACCCATGTGGTAAACGAACAACTTTTTGTTATAACACAAAGTGCCATGTACATGTACAATCCAGCTACAGACACATGGATAAATAAAACCAATATGCCCACAGCAATGACATATGCATTTTCAGATGTGATGGATAACCAAATAGTAGTAGGCGACTTTTTACTCACACCATCAACAGAAACTCTTTGGATGGGCCTATTTAATGCCCAGTTACGGATTAGAATTTATGATCCGATTTCTAATACGTGGCATGACGGCAAAACAACAGATGAACACATATTTGCCACCAACCCCATTTTCAATGCTGCCACTATGATAATGACATCGGGTGGTTATGCACCTAAGAACGTTTATGTTTTAGGGATTGAAGCCGCTAAAGAAGATCTCTTCAATGTGAAGCCGTTTACGTGGGTTTATGATCCCATAGGTGATAGTTGGTCAACTGCAAAAGCCATGGATACAGCACCATATATTCGGGGGTGCAAAATGGTTGTCATTGATGATGTTTTCTACACATTAGGCGGTGAGTTTAATGTTAAGTATATACCTGTAGCTTATAATCCGCAAGGCTATCCTGATACTCAACCCTCTGCAACAGAGGATATTACTTCTTCACGTGTTCCTTCTGAACCTACACTTTTAGGGTCTTTCTTAACTGGGCCTGTTGTGGTGATAATAGTTCTAACGGTCAGTGGTGTTATTGTAGCATCTTTATTTTTCTACCTAAGAAGAAAATAAGCAAGAAATTATCCAAGGCAATAGTTCGGCCCGTTTAAATTTTTTAAACGAACATGACACAAAAATCTACACAAGAGACAACATCTACCCTTGAAGACAAAAAAGCTAACCAAAAAGACTAAGAAGTTAGCCCAAAGCCGTGTGTGGGGAGGCTTTAAATGAATAACTTGCTTCTGTATGAGGGAGGATATGTATGCCTGCGTCTTTCCAGCCTGTTCGGGGAATGCGTGATCTTATCGGTGATGAGGCTCAAGCCTTCACAGCTATCATAGGTAGAGCGCGTCAAATAGCTGAGTATTATGGTTTTTGTGAGGTTATAGTGCCTCATGTGGAGCCTCTTGAGTTGCTTTCAGCCAAGTCGGGGGAGGAGATTCGGCAACGTATGTTTATCTTTAAGGATTTGGGTGAGCGTCAGGTGGCTCTGCGGCCTGAATTTACGGCTTCTATTGCGCGCTTGGTAACTACTGCGCTTAGAAATGAGCCTAAGCCGCTTCGGTTGTTCTCCTCAGGTACGGTGTATCGTTATGATGAGCCGCAGAAGGGACGTTATCGTGAGTTTTGGCAGTCAAATTTTGAGTTGATGGGTTCGGCTAGGCCTGAGGCAGATGCTGAAATTGTGTTGCTTACTAATGGTTTGATGGCCTCGCTTGGGCTTGAGGGTTATGCGTTCAAAGTTGGCCATATTGGGGTCATTCGCGGTATTTTATGCCAAGATGAGGTGGATGAGAAGGCTCAGAATGCAATTTTGCAAAAGATGGATAAAAAAGACTATGATGCTGCTTTAAAGTTGGTGGATTCTGAGAAAAGCCGGAGTATGCTTGAGGGGTTAATTGCCATTAAAGGCGACAATTGGCGTGAGACCGTTGATCAGATGCTGGCCTACGTTTCTGAGTATCCGGCTGCTAAGTTGGCAGTTGAGAATCTAGCAGAGATTTTGGGGCTTGTAACGGAGAGTACAAATACCACAATTAGGGTAGATCCGGCATTTGCTAGGGGATTGGAGTACTATACGGGTATGATTTTTGAAATCTATGTTCCACAGTTAGATATTGCGTTGGGTGGTGGTGGACGCTATGATCGGCTGATTGAAGTTTTTGGCGGGGAGGCCACACCTGCGGTGGGTTGTGCGCATGGGATTGATCGGGTTGCTATTGCATTGCAGACTCAAAATGCAGTCCGAATTGACAAATCAGTCAAGAGGGTTGCTGTAATTGCTATTACTGAGGCTCTAAAGGTTCAGGCTTTAAAAATTGCTCAGCAGCTTCGCTTGGCGGGGGTAGCAGTAGAGTTTGAGGTTATGGGCAGAAAAATGTCAAAGGCACTCGAAGATGCAGATAAACGCGGAGCGGATTATGCAATTATTGTGGGTGAGCGAGAGTTCAAAGAGGGTGCAGTGATGCTCAAAGACTTAGCTAACCGTCAGCAAAGCGTTGTTGCAATTGAACAGTTGGCTGAAAAAATCAAAAGCTAATTGGCTCTATTGATTGAACCGGTTTCTATTGATAGGCAGGATAGTAGTTAGGCAACTATGGAGTAATTAGTTTCATAAAGGAAAGGGATGAGTTTGGGGTTTGGTTGGTTGTTAGAGGCGTTTGATGTAGCGGTTGACTTCCCATTCGGTGACTTGGGTGCGGTAGAGGTCCCATTCGCGGTGTTTTTCGCGTAAAAAGTTTTCGAAGGCGACTTCGCCTAGTGTTTCGCGCATCAGTTCGCTGGTTTCGAGTTCGTCGAGGGCTTCTTTGAGGTTCTCTGGCAGTGATATGATGCCCCTTTGTTTGCGTTCTTCGTAGCTCATGTGGTAGACGTTTAATTCAACGGGGTTGCCGGGGTCGGTTTTGTTTTTAATACCGTCTAAGCCGGCGGCTAGGAGTACTGCGAATTGAAGATAAGGGTTGCCTGCGCCGTCGGGGCAACGGATTTCGCATCGGGCGGCTGTTTTTCTGCCGCCAAAGTTGGGGACGCGTATGAGGGGGCTTCGGTTTTTGTGTGCCCATGCTATGTAGACGGGGGCTTCGTATCCGGGGACGAGGCGTTTGTAGCTGTTGGGCCAGCTGTTGAGAACAGCGGCTATTTTGCGTCCGTGGATTAGTTGTCCGCCGATGTAGTTGCGTGCGAGTTCGGAGAGGCAGTCGTTTTTTGTGTCTTCTGCGTAGAAGAGGTTTTGGGTGTAGTCTTTGTTCCATAGGCTTTGGTGTATGTGCATGCCGCTGCCGTTGATGCCTTGGAAGGGTTTGGGCATGTAGGTGGTGATGTAGCCGTTGCGGGCTGCTACGACTTTGCCGCACATTTTTAGGGTTATGGCGCGGTCGGCGGTTTCAAGGGCTTCGCCGTATTTGAAGTCGATTTCGTTTTGTCCTAGGGCGACTTCATGGTGGCTGATTTCTATGTCTATGCCAAATGCTTCGGCGTAGTCGGCGATTTCTCGGCGCAGATCGTCGGTGACGTCTCCTGGGTGGGCGTCGAAGTAGCCGGCTAGGTCGATGGGGGTGGGTAGGCCGCCTGTTTCGCTTTCTTTTACGATGAAAAATTCTAGTTCGGGTGCGCAGATGAAGGTGTAGCCGGCGTTGGTTGCTTTTTCGATGGCGCGCTCGAGAATGTAGCGTGGGTCGCCTTCGAAGCGTTTGTTTTGAGGTGTGTAGACGTCGCAGATGAGTCGGGCGGAGGCTTTTTCTTTGGGTCGCCATGGTAGGATGGCAAAGGTGAAGGGGTCGGGGTAGAGGTTCATATCGGATTCTTCGACTGGGCGGTAGCCGGTTATGGAGGAGCCGTCAAAGGATTGGCCGTTTTCAAAGATGCTTTCAATGTTTTTGGCGCTAACGGCCAAGTTTTTGAGAAAACCGTTTATATCGGTGAATTGGAGCCTGACAAATTTTATGTCGTTTTCTTGGATTTGGTGGATTACTTTGGTTACTTGTTCTCTCCAGAGGGGGTTTTTAAAATGTTTCATGTTAAATCTCCTGCAGGTTGTTAGGCTCGGTTCTTCACATGTTATGGTTATAAGTGTCCGCTTTAAACGTATTTAAGCTTAGCGTCCACTAATATGGATAACTGTCCACTATATCGAGAATTTATTGAAATAATGTATAAAGCCACACTGTTAAAGACTAAAAACTAACCAAAAAAAAGACAACAGCAACAACCACCTTAGCGTTCACGACGCAGAAAATCACCGACATCTGAGACATTACGCACCGCAACCTCATCACGAGAGGTCTTTGCGCTCAGATCACCCACAATTCGGCCAAACCCCAAACATTCCCCAAATTCATTTAACACCAAAGTATTTGTGTTTCTCTTAGCTGAACCAAACACACGCACCACACTACTTGCAAAAAGAGGTCTACCGCATATAAAAAGCCAAGCCGCCTTCCGGTCTACAACTATGCGCTGCGCATGCTCTTTTGCTAGAATCGAGAGTAAGTGAAAACTGGGGAAAAATTTGCCTTCTTTGGTTTTGCCCAAAAAAAGCCCAGCATAAAAGAAATCAGGTCGAACCATAAGAGGCCTAAGAGCAACATTAACCAAATAGAAACGCCCATTTTTCTCTACGATTAAATCAGGGTTTAAGATGATATCTACGCCAAATGTCGCTACAAAATTGGTTACTGCCTTAGCGGTCATGGGGTTGGCTCCGTTTTAGTTTAGCGGCAAAAAAGCCCTGAGTTTCATTTGGCCACATCCGCAGGCATTTTGCGACTGATGAATCTAGTTTTTTGCCAAAGACCTCTGTTAAGCCGTTTTGGCCATAACTACTATGAGTTTCTTGGATTTGCAAATTGAGGTTTTTTATTGCCCAATCCATGTTCAGTTCGTTTTCTTCAGGTTCAAGTGAGCAGGTGGAATAGACTAATTCGCCATGGTTACTTAGGCATTCGGAGGCTTTGGTGAGTATGTCTTTTTGAAGAGCCGCATTGCACTGAATGTCTTTTAGAGTGCGATTCTTAAACCAGTCGCGGTCTCCGGCAAAGTTACCAGAACATGGAGCATCCACAAGTATTCGATCAAAGCGCAGATTTAAAGAAGGGACCTGGCGTGCATCAAGTAAATAGACCACAGTGTTTGTAATGCTACATCGCTCCAGATGGTTTCCCACTGCCGCTATGCGGCGTTTATCCACATCCAAAGCTACAATAGCACCCGAGTTTTGCATGGCATCAGCTAACTGTACAGTTTTACCGCCCGGTGCCGCAGCACAGTCAAGCACTCTTTTACCACGCAAATCGCTAAAGAGAGACACCGGAATTTGAGCAGCCGCTTCTTGTATTGAGTAGAGACCCAGCAAGTATTCAGCGGTTGCACCTGCAGAGACTTTGGAGTCCAAAACCCAGTAACCTGACTGGAGAAAAGGAATTTTTTGCAGAACCACCCCTAAGCTGTTGAGACGCTCAACAAGGTTTTTGCCACGTGCATTGGTGTTGTTTATGCGGATAGCTTGCCGCAGATTAACCTCTTTGAGTTCCCAGCCAAGTTGCCTGTAACGGTCTTGAAAGAATTCTCTACCAGACACAGCCAAACCTTGTCTATGGGGAGATAAAAGCTTTTCAACAACAAACCAAACAATGAGCAGTAGGAAGCGGCAAAGTGCAGTTACAGATAAGCGGCACCGATCCCAAATGCGCGTTTTGCAAACAGCACTACAAAAAACGCTATGCACCAACTATTTTATGCCCGAATTTCCTGCACCCCCAAACTGTACCCATAACTATGAAGTGGTTGTGAAGTAGGGTATTCCCCCAACTAACCAACCCAAACAGTTTTTATGCCATAGTGGAACAGAGTAAGTTATTGGAGAATTAAACATGTTTACTAGTATGGAAGAGGCAAGAAGGTACTGTAAAGATAATGAAATTCAGATGGTCGACTTTATGATGGTTGACCTAGAGGGGCGTTGGAGACATCTAACCATCCCCGTTGATCGCTTTACTGATGATATATTAGAGGATGGGGTTGGGTTTGATGGTTCAAATTATGGTTATGCCCCTGTTGAGAAAAGTGACATGGTTTTTGTGCCGGATTTGAGTAGCGCTTATGTGGATGCGTTTGCGGAAATTCCCACTTTGGCTATGATTGGGGATGTGTTTGTTATTGATTTGCCCAAAAACCACAGGTTTGATCAGTATCCAAGAAACGTTGCTGTTCGGGCTGAGGAATACATGAAAAGTCTGGGGATTGCGGATGAGATGCGCATTGGACCCGAATTTGAGTTTCATGTGTTTGAGCATGTGAGTTATAATGTAGAGCCAAATGGTTCGGGATATGTTGTTGATACTGAGCAGGCAGCCTGGAACACCGGTAATGATGGAGAGAATTTGGGCTATAAGATGCCTGTGAAGGGTGGATATCATATGGCCTTACCGATGGACAGACTTAGTGGTTTTCGCTCTCGGGTCTCTATGTTGATGGAGAGACAGGGAATTTTGGTAAAGTATCATCATCACGAGGTTGGCGGTCCAGGACAAGTAGAGATCGAGGTTGAAATGGGCTCAATGCTAGAAATGGCCGATAAAACTATGATGACCAAATATTTGGTAAAAAATGCAGCCTTTGCAGAACATAAAACAGCCACATTTATGCCAAAACCCATCTTTGCCGAAGCAGGCAATGGCATGCATGTACATATGCACCTGTTTAAAAATGGTGAGCCGCTGTTTTATGATGAAAAGGGCTATTCACAGTTAAGTGATATGGCACTACATTTTATGGGCGGACTTTTGAAACATGCCCGAGCACTTTGTGCATTTACCAATCCAAGCACAAACTCGTATAAACGGCTTGTTCCAGGCTATGAGGCACCTGTAACCATTGGATATGCAACCGCAAATCGTAGCAGCGTAATTCGTATCCCAGCATATGCCAAGGGACCAAATAAAAAACGCTTTGAGCTTCGCAATCCAGATGGCACCTGTAACCCATATTATGCGTTTTCAGCAATTCTTATGGCAGGTCTTGATGGGGTGCAGAAAAAAATTGATCCACACAAAGAAGGTTATGGACCCTATGATTTTAATCTGTACAATCTGTCCCCTGAAGAACAACAAAAAATCAAACAACTGCCCCGATCTCTTGATGAATCCCTTGATGCTTTGGAAGCCGATCATGAATTCTTGACAATGGACGGCGTATTTCCAGAAAAGTTGATTGAGATTTGGATTAAAAAGAGACGAAAAGAGGCAGCAAAGTATAATCAACTACCCCAGCCAGTAGAATTTGAGATGTACTACGACCTATAATACAGCCAGCAAACCGCAAATTCCAGTTGAGCTTGCTCAACTTTTCTTTTATTATTTTTTTGGTTTCCAGCTTTCTGCTTTTGTTATTATCAGTTGTCAGGTCAGCAACAAAATATTACCCTATTGATTTTCCATATGATGTCTGGATTTTTGGGTATCTATTGAAGATTAACAAATAACACTTTCACTCCGCCATTGCTTTTCCTTTGCCAAATCACAAAGAACACGACGACAGCGGCAACTGCACCTACCGTAATGATAACTATGAGCAATTGGAGAGGAAAAGGATCTTGGGGGTAGTTGAGTTTGGCAAGCCAAGTTGAGTTGTTGTATGAAGCGATAAGGAAGTAGCCGCCTTCTTTGGCAGGTATGAGGGAGTTAAAGTTGGCTTCTAATCCCACGGGCAAGGTAACATTTGGGAAGGTGGTGTTCCAGATAACGACACCAAGTTTATCAGCTATGATTAGCCCTGTGGCATTGGGTTTTTGGAATTCCAGCATGAGGTAACCGTTCTCTGTTGGGAGGGCACCAACGATGGCGTGCCCGTTTTCGCCATATGTTTGGTTCCACTCCATAGCACCGTCTGCATCAACTTTAACAACCCATGCGGGTTTGCGCCAGAGGTATCCAATCATGAGGTATCCGCCGTCACTTGTGGCTATGGCTCCGTTGCATTCTGTTTGGTAATAGAAACCTGTGCCGCCGTAGGTGGTGTTTCCAAGTGGTTGGCCATCCTTATCTAGCTTTAGCAACATGTAGAGAGCTTGGTCAGGAACAAACGAGTAGCTTACAGCTGAAAGTGTGAAACCGTGGTCTGTTTCTATTATGGTTGAGGGACAAGTGTTGAGTGGTCCCATGATGTTTTTACTCCACATCAGATTACCCGAGGCATCAATTCGAGCGAACCAAATCCAGCCTAGACCGTCCTCGACGGGTACGCCAAAAGCGGCTAGTGCAAAACCCCCCTCTTTGACCTCGATAACGGCCATCAAATAGTTCACTGGCGCCTCTGAAGTGTAGCTTTGAGTCCACTGTGTGATCCCATCTGAGTTTGTTTTCATTAGGACATATCGGTTATTGATGAGGCCGGCTAAGACAAAGCCGCCGTCACGACAAACCACCAGACGTGGCAGAACGGTGTCTGCGTCCTCGATTTGGATTGTTCGGGTCCAGAGCAAATTGTGGGATGTATCAAGTTTTGTGAGAAAAGTACATGATTGGTTGATGCTGTTTAGCACTAGACTGCCATCGTCTAGTTGATATACGCTGTAGCCTACAACACCAGGCAGATTGGTGTACAACTCGACTGGTGCGGATAGGGGTGGTTGTGTAGTCGAAGTTGAGCTACTCAGGGGCAAGGGGAATAGGGCAAGGAGCACCACTAAAGTTGCGACCAAAAGAGTGGCTCTTGTTCTTTGCTGGGTTTTGTTTTGCAATGCTGAATTCCCACTATGTATAGACATAGGGAGCCGAAAAATATTACTCTCCCCTTGGAACAGAGTGTTCCAAAACAAGAACATACAGAGTTAGGATAACAAAACAACATCCCAAATTTCCAGCGCAGATCCGCGTTTCCTTAGGCACGGTCACTGCACTTGGATTGCTAAGGGTAAACTGGATACGACCCCCACAACCGCCTACCTGATGACATATACAGATAACAAATGCCAGTGCAAACTGCTGTTTTTGCAATACCGTTCATCCTACCGAAGACGAACTCAACAGCCTAATCGCAGGGATGCAACAAAACAACAGCAACGTTCCTTCAGTTTCTTAAAGAAACAGGAGTCCGAAGCGGCGAAGTCTTCATACTACAATGAACAGACATAGGTTCATAAAAACAATTCGTAAACATTCCCCCATAAAAAGACAGCGAACCACACAAATCAAACCATCAAAACAACCAATCACCAGTCTAAACAACCTACCACACAATAACCCCAAACCCTTCACACACTCACAAAAACACTCCACAAAAACCGTAGATACCAACAAAAAACAAAAATCACACACAAACTAAAAAACGACCACATACACAAAACACACTTCCACACCCTATAACACTAAAAAACCACCAAAGAATACCACAAAACTAAAAACATACTACACACCATGAAACTACCCGACCACAAAAACATCCAAAACACCCTGCTCTATACCCAACAAATAAACTTTGACAAAGACGACAACTACCACTCAACAACCACCAAAACCAGTCAAGAAGCCCAGAAACTAGTTGAAACAGGCTTGAGTACATTTGTTCTTTTGAGGATGTAAAATTATTTAGGAAACGCAAATAGGCTCTATTTAAACAGGGTCTAGAGGATTGTGGTGAAGTCGCTGGGATTTTTTGGGGTTTTGGGGTGTTTGTGTGTTGTTTGTTGGGTAGTGGGGTTTGTTGTGTGGTGAGTTGTGTCGTTTTGTGATATAGGGTCTTTGTTAGATTGTTCCTTGGTGGGAATAATGTTTTTAAATTTTCCAGTTGTAGGATGGGGTGGGTGAGGAGTGCCTGTGAAAGCCGCTGGGTCAAACAACATTCATTCATACACACTCATACAATACATCTTTTCTGGCGGTCGAGTAGGAATGGTCTCACCCACTTCTCATTTATCACATAAACGCAAGGCTTAAGAGTAATTACACAATTATTGTTTACATACATGAAGGGCAAAATCGAAACAATCGACGAGTTCAACATGTCGAAAGGGGAAAACGGAAAATAGGAATCAGGGAGGAAAACAGCACAACGCTGACAACTCCCAACTCCACCTTTTTCAGACACTCCAATCCTTCTCACATCAAACTACCGCGAATTTTTTAAGTACACCCCTCAATCATACTACCAACGAGGCACAATCATGACCCAACAAACTGAGACCATCACCGATTTTCCCAGCGAAATCATAAATGAGGGCAAAGTACAAATTTTAGTTCCCGACCTCAAAGCATACGGCGTAACCCCAAGCAACTATGCCCCCTCCAAAGCACCAGTATTCTACAACCCCGTAATGGAGTTTAACCGTGACCTCTCAGTTTTAACATTCCAAACCTACCAACGCATAATTGACCATGAAATAAACATCTGCGAACCGCTAACCAGCCAAGGAATAAGAGGAATCCGCTACGCCGCAGAAGTTGACGCAGTCAACAAGGTACTATTAAGTGACATAAGCACCCGAGCATGCCACCTAGCCCAACACAACATCAAACTAAACAACCTCGAAGACAAAATAATCCTAAAGCACAGTGACGCCAACCGCACCCTAGCCAACCATGCATCCCCAAAAAAACGCTTTGACATCATAGACATCGACCCATTTGGCACACCCATACCCTACCTAGACTCCGCATTCCGCGCCCTAAAAAACAGGGGCCTTCTAGCAACAACCGCCACCGATCTAGCGCCGCTGTGCGGCGTACACGCAAAAGCCTGCCTGCGCAAATACGGCGGCAAACCGCTTCGCTCAGAATACTGCCATGAAATAGCAATCAGACTCCTCTGCGGCAGTATGGCAACAATTGCAGCCAAAAAAGACATCGGAATCCAAATTCTATTTAGCCACAGCACCGACCACTACATCCGAGCCTATGCCCAAATCAGCTATGGAGCAAAAAAAGCAGACGACAGCATCAAAACCATGGGCTACATCCTACACTGCTTCAACTGCATGCACCGAGAAATCACCCATCAACCATTTGATTGCTCCACATGCCCCGAATGCGGCGCAAAAATGGATTACACTGGACCCCTCTGGACAGGCCCCATCACTAACACAGAATTTATAGAACAACTAATTATCCAAAATCAAAAAACAATATTTACAAAAAACAATACAAAAATCACCAAACGTCTAGCCCTGATCAGCGCAGAATCCCCCATGCCCCCAACATACTATGTTATCGATAAACTAAGTGGCAAACTAAACCTACCCGCACCAGCCAACCAAACATTCATAGACGCACTCCACAAAGCAGGCTACCAAGCAGTACCAACACACTTCAACCCCCGAGGAATAAAAACAAACGCATCCGCAATGATCATGCACAAAATACTAAAAGAACTAACAGCAACCACCCAACCCTAATGGGTTTGGGCAATAAAGTTTAAACAGTAAAGCAGACTCATCTAAGGTAAGTGAAGATTATGTCTGAAAAAATCACAGTTATCGGCTCAGGAATGATGGGCGGCGCCATAATCAAAAGCCTGCTCAAAGGCAATCTTACCCCCTCGAGCTTAACAGCTGTTGATATTCAAGCTGAAAAACTAAAAGAATTCGAAGCTCTGGGTGTCAAAACTAACACAGATAACGCCAAAGCCGCCAAAGATGCGGATAGCATATTTATCATCGTCAAACCCGGAGACGTCGCCAAAGTTCTAAGCGAGATTAAAGAAGAAATCAAGAACAAACTGGTCATATCGGTCGCAGCAACAGTTTCTCTAAACTATTTAAGAAAATATGCACCAGAGAGCAAAATCGTGCGCATCATGCCCAATCTCTGCGCTATGGTCCAAGCCTCCTACACCGCCTATTGCTGTACAGAAAACTTGACGACCAAAGATAGAGAAACAGTCAAAAAACTACTCAATATGATGGGCACCTGTGATGAGGTTGATGAGAAATACATGGATGCCATCACAGCGGTCAGCGGCAGCGGACCAGGCTACTTGAGCATAATCATTGAAGCACTCACATACGCAGGCCTAAAAGTAGGGTTACCAAGAAACATTGCACTCAACTGCGCAGCACAAACCGTCTTGGGCACAGGCAAACTGGTAGTTGATCTACATGAAGAACCCGCCCACATAAAAGACATGACTACCACCCCGGGCGGAACAACCATAGAGGCCATCTATCAAATCGAGCAGAGCCAAATCCGCCCCGCTTTGATGCGCGCCATCGAAGAAGCAACCAAAAAAAGCCAAACCATACGCGAAAAGCTCAACCTCCAATAGCGAACAGCCATGATGTTTGAAGCCGCCATTTTTGACTGGGACGGCACCCTAGCAGATACCCGCCACGCTATTGTAACCTCTTTTCAAAAGGCGCTCTCAGAGAATAACATAGAGATTCCAAACGACTATATTGAGCAACGTATTGGTATAGGCGCCGCAGACACTTTCCGCGAAATCCTGCACTCAAAAAAACGCATAGTCGATGAAGCACTAATCACCCGTTTGGTTGAGCGGAAAAATGAAGTTCAAATTGAATTAGCAGACAATATTCAACTCTTTGATGGGGCACAACCCCTATTAGAAGCACTAAGAGGCAAAATCAAGGTTGCACTAGCAACTATGAGCAACAACTCGGTGATAAGTCATTTGCTCAAAATAAATCACCTTGAAAAATATTTTCAAGTTGTATTAACCGCAAACAACGTTAACTGTTCTAAGCCCAACCCCGAAATTTTTTTAAAAACAGCTACGAAATTAAATACACCACCGGCACTATGCACAGTCTTTGAGGATTCCCGCTTTGGCGTTAAAGCCGCCAAAACAGGTGGCATGCACTGCATCGCAGTGATAACAGGCACCAACACCAAAAAAGAACTAGAATTAGAAAAACCCGATTTACTGGTAAAAAATCTAAAAGATCCACAAATCTTAAACTATATACTACGCCAATAAACATTATTTATTTGTAGTAGTGCGTTGACAATCACATAACTTTAAACACTTTTTGAATCAAATATGTATTTGCTTCAAGTCTGAAGGAAGAACAGGGTTTGACCATACTTAGAACAAGCAAACTAAAAGAACAACACGATTTCAAGTTTGTTGCTAAAAAACAAGAAGACAATACCCTTCTACAGCAAATGAAGCACCACAAGATGTGTGGCGTGCATCCATAGATTCCCTTTACCCCCTCTCTCTTCCTCACCTGGGTGCACGCTACTCCCGCTTACCAATTAAATTTACCCTCAACACCTAACCAGCAGATAGTTACTAGATCACAGCACCAACGACTCATATATTGGTGAACCTAGGTGATTCCACAGAGTGGGTTTATAAAATAACATATGCGTAAACTGGCGTAGTTATGAAATAGTGGTCAGTATATTGGCAAATTAATGTTGAATTTTCAATCAAAACTCAAGATGCGGTGTGTAGCGTACGCACATATATATCTACATGTTAGTAAGAAATAAAAACCCATTTGGCGTATCGCATTAAAGAGGATATTTACATGTCTGAACGTTTCGCTAAAAAATGGGAAGCAAAGCCAGAAGGAAACAATTTGGTAAATTCATTAAAGGAAGTAGTTCAACCAGCTCAACCTCTAAAACCCCGCTTAGACTTTGCCGCCAGACAACTTGACCTCCAGATCAACAAACTCGACCAAGCCAACGAACGTTTCACCCAAAAAGACAAAGCATTGTTCACAAAACTCGTTGCCGCCTACACAGAACATGACCAAGCACATGCAAACATCTACGCCACTGAACTCGCAGAAATCCGCAAGATGAGCCGAATTATCATGAATGCACGCCTCGCCTTGGATCAAATCTCATTGAGAATTAAAACCGTCAGTGAACTAGGTGATGTTTGCTCTATGCTAGGTCCTTGCATCGGAGTATTACGTAGTGTCCGCAACGGATTGGGCGGTGTACTCCCCGAAGCAGAAGGCGAATTAAACGACATCGGCAACATGCTAAGCGGACTTATGTTTGAGGCAGGCACAACAAGCGGCATGTCACTAAACTTTGACAACGTCAACGAAGATGCAGCAAAAATCCTCTCAGAAGCAGCAACCGTCGCAGAGCAAAGAGTAAGTGCCAACTTTCCTGACCTCCCCCCTGGATTATCAGGCACATCAAACAAAACAAGCACCTAACTGTTTCCCTCTCCCCTCCTTTATTTTTTGTCAAACTCTATTACAAGCAGAAGTATTAACCCTAAATAAATAGCAAAACCAACCGTAAAAGATTTACAAGATACCATCACAGAAATCCAATTAAGCAAAATGAAAGGGTTATCCAGCTAACTCTGCATCCAGAAAAGTTATATCCATAAAACCGCTAAGTTTGAGTGGATCATATGAATACTCCCCGTCTCTGCCCTGAATGCTACGTTGAAATGAAGCCAATCTATGATAGAGAAGGTAAGCTACTCTATTACCAATGTCCCAAATGTGGCAAGCTAATCCTTTTCACCCACTCAGGACACTAAACCAATCAGCATCAGCTATATAGAAACTAAAGAAACACTCATAGAATACCCTGTTTTCACCTTTGAACTTATATTCAACATGTCATAATATAGGCTGGGTGTTTAATGATTGAACGGGAGCAGTGAAACAGAGCTTGAATATGCACTGCGAGGCAAAGCGTGGAAAGTATATTGGTATCTTCTAAAACACGGTAACCCCGCAGGTATTCGCGAAGTTCAACGGGCACTGCATTTTAGCAGTCCCAGCATCGCATTTCACCATCTTGAGCAACTACGAGAATTAGGACTGGTTGAGAAACAAGAAGTCGGTGGACAATACATACTGGTGGGTGAGGTTAAAATCGGCGTACTGCGCCACTATGTAAAACTGGGTAAACTCTTATTCCCACGCTACTTCTTCTATGCATTGTTCTCTACACTGTTCTTTAGCTTATACTTGACGATTATGGTTAACAGTTTCACCCGTGATAACCTCTTTATAATCTCATTTGGCGCAATTATTTGCAGTATTTTCTGGTATGAAGCATACCGAGTTTGGGGTATGAGGCCGTTCTAAATGTTAGAACAAGCTGTTCGCATAATTAGCATAAAAAACAGGATAATACACAGTTCAAAGGGAGCGAAAGTATAATGGTGCAAAGAGAAATCAAGAAAAAAACACGGCTCTATGGAACAACAGCAGTACTCTCAGCAATAGTCCTCATATCTATGATCTATGTCTTTGGCGTAACACCCTTGATTTTTCCACCCGCCCAAGCAATGAAAACGTTCTCCTCTACGCAAGAAATCACAGATTACCTAAACACTAACACTAACCAAAGAGAGAGCATCCAAGGCTATGGCACTCCCCTGGAAACTCCATTAAGCATGGTTACTTCGTACCCTGCACCGGAGATTTATTGGGCCAAGCCAAGTGACGACTACTCGACAACCAATATACAAGTTAGTGGAGTAGATGAGTTAGATGCCGTTAAAACAGATGGTCAATACATCTATATGACCTCAACCACTACCCAAACCAGCGATGATTACACATTTTGTACCATAAATACCGTTTATATTATAGATGCAAACTCACAAAAACCCACAGTAGTGTCCAAAATTACACTTGATGATATAACGCAACCAATTGGATTGTTTCTAAGTCAAGACAGCAATCAAATAGCAGTTTTAGCCAACAAATATGACTATCCCAACGATATACGTCCGATACATTGGGGATATAATCCAGGTAATGATTACACCTGCATCAACGTCTATGATATCTCTAATAAGGCACAACCAATTTTGACACGAAACTGTACTCTGAGCGGCAACTATGCCAATAGCCGCATGATAGGCGACATCGTCTATACCGTTGTTAGTCAACCCGCTAGGGTCTATGATAACATAGCCAGATTACCAGTTGTGTATGAAGATAATTGTCAAATTGAGGTTTCTCCTGCCAGCATCTACTACACCGATATGAATGATTCAAGTTTAAGCTTCACAAGCTTCTACGGTCTAAACATCACCGATTATACATCAAAACCAACTAGCATGACCGTTATGATGGGCAGTACATCCAATATGTATGTTTCAACTCAGAACTTTTATGTCACATACCCCCTATGGAACCAAGAGGCGGGCCAGTACACTACAATATATCGTGTTGCAATTGATGGGTTACAACTATCATGTGAATCACAAGGAAGCGTCTTTGGCAATATCTTAAATCAGTATTCTATGGATGAATACAACGGCGATTTTCGGATAGCCACCAACTATTACAACCTTGAATCCCAAACCCAAGTCAATAACGTCTATGTATTAAACTCTGAGCTAATTGTGATTGGTAAACTGGAGGGTCTTGCACCAAACGAGAACCTCCATGCGGCACGCTTTATGGGTGACAAAGGCTATTTGGTAACGTTTAAGACAATAGACCCACTCTTTGTCATTGATCTCAGTAACCCTAGCAACCCAAAAGTGTTAGGTGAGCTCAAAATTCCTGGATACTCAGACTACCTCCATCCCTATGATGAAAACCATCTTATCGGCATAGGCAAAGAAACAACTGAATCCGACACGGGAAACTTTGCATGGTATCAGGGGTTAAAACTCTCCCTCTTTGATGTCACCAACGTTAGAGAACCAATCCAACTGACAAGTTATGGTATAGGCGACAGAGGCACAGAGTCATTGGTACTCTCAGATCCCCATGCATTTCTCTTTAACAAAGAAAGAAACCTACTGGTAATACCGGTCGGGTTAGCATTGATCAACAGCCAAACCGAACAGGATGCCTCCAACTCTTGGCTCTACGGCGAATCCGTCTGGCAGGGAGCATATATATTTAGCCTCAGCACAGACGGCGGCTTCACACTCAAGGGCACCGTAACACATCTAAACCCAGCATTACTGAACACCCAAGGACATCTACGCGACCCCTATGAATACTATAATACACAAAACGACTGGATAACACGCACCCTCTACATCGGCAACAATCTCTACACAATCTCCAACTCACAAATCAAACTCACCAACCTAACCAACATGACACCAACAGCAACCATTAAACTCCAATAACCAAGCAAACAATAAACCATAACAACCAACAATTGCAATCAGCAGTTACAACACAAACCAAAACGCTCAAACCCCATTTTTTTAAAACAATTTACACATAACAACTGGAGATTCAACAAGTTCTGAAAATAAAACCCAACCAACCGAGAAACAAACCAGCGATTGATGGTTGGGGATGGTGTGAGCAGGTGGTTAAGTTTTTATTCTTGACTAACGGAGAGGGTATGGTTGTTATATGAATCTTTGGAAACAAGTTCCGGTGGGAGACAATCCGCCAACTGAACTGAACATGGTTATTGAAGTTTTAAGCGGTTCACGAGATAAATATGAATATAATTCAGATTGGGAAACCTTTGTACTTGACCGCATAATCCCCTCGGCAGTGTTTTTCCCGGTAGATTATGGATTTGTTCCCCAAACATGGTCAGAAGACAATGACCCACTAGATATCATGACCTTAACCTATGAACCATTAGAAGTTGGCGCAATTGCACGTGTTCGAGTAATTGGAGCACTTCACATAGAAGATGAACATGGTCTTGACGAAAAAATTCTCGCAGTCCTTGTTAATGATGCGCGCTTCAAAGGTTACAACGATATCACCGACGTACATGAACACCAATTAAACCAAATTCAAGAATTCTTCACAACCTACAAACGCTTAGAACCACACAAATGGACTAAAGTCAAAGGCTGGCAAAACGCCAAAGAAGCAAAACAAATCGTCGAAGCCGCAATGCAACGCTTCAACACACACTTCAAATAATCAATATAGACATACAAACAGCCACCTGTTTAGAAATTAGAGACTCAATAAGATAGTAAAATGTTTGTCTAAACAAGCAGGCAAAAATTGATTTTATCAGTGTAATGCTTAAAGGTATGGAGGTTTTGAGTAGTATAGAGAGATATCGTGGATAATTCCTCTGAAGCTGACCATTTCATTGCTAACTTGGATAGTGCTAAGAGTTATGCGGAGATTTGGCAGATTGTTCGGGAAACTGCCGAGTATGCAACATGTAAACGGCGCAATAGTATGATGCTTTTCTTGGATGATTTACCGTTGCAGTTTGGTGCTTACTATCCTGTTGGGAGCAATAATATTGTTCTCAATCGTACGCTTGTAGATGCCGTAGAGGCTTCTTGTAGTGATAAAGCTACAATTAACGCCTTGATTTACAACTTGCTTTTACACGAGTATCTGCATGCGTTAGGTGAAGTTTCTGAGGTACTTGTGAGACAGCAAGTAGTTGAGGTAGCGAAAAAGAGCTTTGGAGAGAATCACATCGCCACCATACTTGCCCGCAAATCGCCTTGGATTTTACTAAAAAATCTGCCGCGAAAAACCGTAACTGGATCCAAAAAAGTTATGGAAATCGTCCATGACTTCGAAAAGACAGACAAATACATCGTTTAACATACCAGCAAAGTAGAGAGAGCGATTTAGCACAGGTAGATTATAAACTGAATAAATCAAAGTTGCACCAAAAAATGACGGGCCCCAGCTCAAGATAGGGTAAGATTAGGTTGGGCATTGTTTTGTGTAGTTTGTGTGTTGTTGTTAGATTTCGAATTTTTCTATTATACGGTTTTCTTTTTCGTTTGTGATTTCGGCGGTTACGTGGAAAAATTGGGCGAGACCGGATTTTTGGATGCGGGGTTTGAGTAGTTCGTCGATTTGGAAGACTCCAGCAGAGTTGGACATTTTTATTTTTATTGTGAGGGGTTTTGGTTCGTTTTCGGGTGTTTCTATTTCGACTTTTTCTATGGAGAGTGCTGAGACGGAGTGGATGTCGATTTTTCCGGATTGGAAAGGGATGCGGGCTCTGCCGGCTTCCATATCTAATGCGTCGGCGATGCCTACTATTCCGGCTTCTTTGGTTAAGATACGGGTGTTGGGTTCAATACTTAGGGGTTGTTCGTGGCAGACAATGGCATGCATTACCTCTGAGGTTATTATGGTTCGTTGTTCTTGGGTGTAGGTGGGTGTTAGGAGGTTGTCTATGAGGGTAAGTGCGATAATGGCGCTGTATTTTTCGTGGTCTTTGCGTTGGACAATCATACCTATATCGTGCATAATTGAGCCCAATACAACCACGACCTCCGCGTCGTCGTTGTCCATGGCATAGTTTTCAACTATGCTTGGTGTGATGAGTTTTTTCTCTACCATAACTCTTAGCAGTTTTAGTGCGATATTTGCTACGATTTTTACATGGGTAGATCCGTGGTCGGTGTAGCCCATACGGTCAATGGCCATAACGTTTGAGCAACGCCAATATGTTTGGAGTTTTTTGTCTTCTCGGACTTTTTCCATAACTTGTCTGAGTTTGTCGTTATTGCGGTGGGGTATGTTAAAGACGTAAGACACACAACCATCTCCTTGAGAGATAATATTGTGGGAGATTTAAACCTACACAACCAGATAGGAACATTAGAGCTAAAGAGTTGAATGATTGGGTTGTTTGGGGTGGTTAGTTGAGGGGTGTGATTTCTATGTGGTAGATATTGGACCAGTTTTTTCCGGTTACAAAGAGGCGGTTTGTTTGTTGGTCGTAGGCGATTCCGTTTAATACCGAGTCGGGGTTTGTGGTGGGGTGTTGGTTGATGTCGGTTAGGTCTATCCAGCCTTTTATTTGGCCTGTTTGCGGGTTGATTATGGCGATTTTTTGTGTCATCCAGATGTTGGCATAGATATCGCCGTTTATGTATTCGAGTTCGTTTATGTTGGTTATGGGTGTGTTACCTTCTAGGACGTTGATTTCACCTATTTTTTGGTAGGTTTGGGGGTCGAGAAAAATTAGTTTTGAGCTGCCATCGCTCATGATAAGTTTGTTGCCGTCAAAGGTTAATCCCCATCCTTCGGTTTCATAGCTAAAGTTTCCAAGTAGCGTGAAGGTTTCTTTATTGTAGATAAAGCCTATTTTGCTCTGCCAAGTTAGCTGCACAAGGGTGTCGTTTACAAGTGTTAGGCCTTCACAGAAATAAGTAGGCAGATTGTGTTGTTGCAGGATGCGCCCGTCTTCTATGGTAACTTTGCGCAGTGAGGAATCACCAAATCCGCCGGTGCTTTCGAACAATACGCCGTTATCGTAGACTAAACCTTGAGTGAAGGCGGCGGTGTCATGGGGGTAGGTTTTTACAACTGTGTATGTGTATTGGATGACGTTGCTGTTTGTGGTTGGTTTTGGTGTTGGGGGTTGTGTAGGTGTGGGTTGGGGGTTGTGGAGAATTGTTGTGATTACGCCGGCCATTAAAATTGTGGTTAGGAGAATAATTGCAAAAGCGGCGTATTTTTTGTTCATATATGTCCAAAGAGTTGCCCGCCTTTATATATACAGCGTTGGCTGCTTGGTGCAGGCAAGCGAAACACTTAAGTGTAGAGAAAATCTAAGTATGTTTCAGACTATAAAACAGGTGTTGAAATCAATTGGCTGTAGAAGGTTTTTTCGAAAACAAAAAGGAACCAGTAGAAGCTAAAGTCGGCGACTTAACACCACAATCAAAGGCTGTTAACGTTACTGCTAAAGTTGTATCTAAAACCGAAATGCGCGAAATTCCAATGGGCAGAGATGGCTCTCCCCACAAAGTCAGCGATGCACTCATCGGCGACGAAACCGGCGTTGTTTATCTCACTCTCTGGGATGACAACATCGAGAAAGTCAACGATGGCGACACAGTTCGCATCGAAAATGGCTATGTAACTCTCTTCAAAGGCAACATACGCCTAAACATCGGCAAATACGGCAAGCTTGAACCCGCAACTGCACCCTTGGACGCAGAAGTTAACACAGAAAACAATGTGTCAAGCAAGACCTACGAACAAGAACGCAGACCATACAGAGGCGGCGGCGGACGCGGATTTGGCGGTGGCGGCGGCTACGGCGGTCGTGATAGACGCGGCGGTGGCGGCGGCTACGGCGGCGGTGGCGGCGGACGCGACAGAGGCGACCGACGCGGTGGCGGCGGTTACAGACCCAGATATTAAAACCACAATCGAATAAGAAAAAAGCTTTTTCTTTTTTGCTTTTTATTTATTTTTATTTATCCAATAATTATCCAATCAAGTTATTGTAGAGTCTTCACATCAGTCTAATCGGTTATGTGGGTAACCTGCTGGGTTAGAATCAGATAAGGGATATTTTTCAATCGGGTTGTCATAATGGTTGTCAAAGAAACAGAAACCAAACCAATAGTTGATGAACTGCTTGCAAAGGCCAAAAAGCCTGCTCAGCTCTCACCAGCTATGCACCGATTCTATGAGGGAAAAATGCAAGTTATCCCCAAATGTGCGATTAGAGGCATTGATGACTTTGCCTTTTGGTATACTCCCGGTGTTGCAGCAACCTGCCGTCAAATTGAAGCGGATCCGGATAAATCATTTGAGTTAACTAACCGGTGGAACTATGTCGCAATCGTGACTGATGGCACTCGTGTTTTAGGGTTAGGTGATATTGGGCCCGAAGCGGCTATGCCGGTTATGGAGGGCAAAGCATTACTCTTCAAATATTTAGGCGGGGTAGACGCGTTTCCTATTTGTCTGCGCACCAAAAATCCTGATGAAATCATTAGAATCTGCAAGACCATAGAACCTACTTTTGGGGGTATCAATCTAGAAGATATTGAGAAACCTAAATGCTTTCAGATACTTGAGAGTGCACGTTCAGAGATGCAGATACCGGTTTGGCATGATGACCAGCAGGGCACAGCAACGGTGATTTTGGCGGGACTGATAAATGCCTTCAAGTTGGTGGGTAAAAAACCTAAAGAGAGCCTCATTACACTGATAGGTTCAGGCGCGGCTAACATCCGAACAGCGTATGTGCTTATGCGCTGGGGCGTTAAACCAGGCAACATTATTCTAGCGGACACTAAAGGTGTAATCCATCGTGGAAGACCAGATATTGATGAAAAAGATGACCCATGGAAATATGATGTCGCCCAAAAAACCAACCGTGAAAACAGAACCGGCGGTATAGAAAATGCCTTCAAAGGTGTCGATGCAGTTGTTGCGGCTTCAAAACCAGGTCCAGGTACAATAAAGAAAGAATTGATCAAAAGTATGGCTTCTGATGCGGTCGTATTTGCCTGTGCTAATCCAATCCCTGAAATTTGGCCCTGGGAAGCTAAAGAAGCAGGCGCAAGAGTTATCGCTACGGGCAGAAGTGATTTTCCCAATCAAGTCAACAATAGCATGGGATTTCCCGCAATTTTCCGGGGCGTTTTAGATGTGAAAGCTAAAACCATAACCGATGACATGTGCATAGCGGCAACCGCTGAGCTGGCATTATATGCAGAGGAGCGGGGCATGGATGAAACAAATATTTTGCCACGGATGGATGAGTGGGAAGTGTTCCCCCGCGAAGCGGTGGCCTGTGCACTTAAATCTATTGATCAAGGTGTAGCTCGCATTAAACCCAGTCGTATGGAACTCCATGAACGTGCTTCAGCAATCATTTCAAATGCCAGAGCTACAACGGAACTTTTGATGAAACATGGATTGATTAAACCGCCGCCAAAAGAGGAAGAGTTACTCCGATAAACACAAACGGGCTGGCTACTGAGCCGTGGAATAAATATAAAAAACAACAGATTCAAACAACCAGCCCAACACACACATCAGACACAGAAACACCACACAAAAAACCAAATCAACCCCACAGCACCAACCACTAAAACCCCGCCGGAAACACCGCCAGCCCAACTAACCAACTAACCCAAACTCTAGAACCACTTGCACAAACACCCCAGCATCTCAAATCACAGAAAAACACACAGCCGAGTTATCGTTAACTAACATAGCAGGAATTGGCAAAAACGTGCAATCCAACTCCAATATAGCATAACAACAGTAGAAGAACTAACGCAGACCTCGACCAAAACCATAACTAAACCCTCAGTGTCACTTAAAACTGTGGGCAAATGGGTTAGAGAGGCTAAAAAGCTCTCCAAAAAGGAAACTATAGAGCTGTTATTGTAACAATGTTTCTTTTTTCAAGTCTGCGCAGAGCATCGAGGCAGTTATCGGTATTCTCGCCGGTAATATCAAGATTTAGCAGAATATCTTTGACAGATACACCAGGCCTGCCAAAGGTCTTGTGTCGTTTGTAGAGATGATTAACAATGGATTTTTCAAGTTTGCCACAACGCCAAGTAGTATTGCGGTTAAGAACTACAATCGTTTGAACAGGAGTTTTATCACTCGATTTTTTTCCTCGGGATTCTCCCATGTCGCGCCTCTCAAGTAACTGAGGGGCAACAAACCATTTAAACATTTGTTCAACACACACCAAAGTATGCTAGAACTGCAATATTTTTTTGAAATATAGTCCATGTGTGTTACCGTAGTATCGTTTGAGCTTACCTATTTTTTGGTAGCCAAGTTTCTGATAAAGACCTATAGCAACATAGTTGTCTTCTCGGACCTCAAGACGACACTCAGTTATACCACGCTGTTTTAAGAGGCGCTCAATTTCTTCAAGCAACTGAGTAGCAACTTGCCTACAGCGATATTTTTGAGCTACACTTAGAGTAATTATATGGCCAAATTCGGTATCATTGGTTTCCACCTGAACGATTATAAACCCTGCAACATCAAGATCCACTTTGGCGGCAAGCGCGATGATATTATAAGCAGTCAACAAGTAGACTAACTGGCTTTTGCTAAAAGCTTCCTTATCAAAACATTGCGTTTCAATTCGGTAGTAGGCATCAATAAATTTGAGATCAGCCGGTTCAATTTTAATGCTACACATGGTCAATCTAAGTAGGTGTCAGTTCGTTTTTAGTTTTATCGTATGTGTCATTGACTATTGCGGGTTTAAGTTCAAGATACTGTTGAGCAACAAAACCGATAAAGAAACGGAACCACATGGTAATGATTCGGGTAAGAATAGTAGCCGTGGCGCTTAGTGCTACATCAACACCCATAGCAAAGAAAAGAGTAGTCATAGCGGCTTCTGGGATACCTACCTCAAAAGGAATTCCCACAGGAATGGATTTTATCGTTAGAATAATTGCAGAAGTAATCAAAATAACGCTCCACGGCACGGGGTGTCCAAGCGCCTGAAAAACTAAATAGGGGACACTTAAGCTAAAAAACCAGGAACCTACCAGATAAATCATGGATTTTGCAAGTGATCGGGGGTTGCGTTTGTACTCTATCATGGATTCGTGAAAGTGATTGGTGATTTCGAGTGCTTTTTCTTTGAGGTTGAGTTTCCATCGACCCCTTGAGAGTTTATCGATCACCCGTACAATCCACTCAATTGTTTTTAGTAACCAATTTTTTTTGAAAACAAAAACTGTCGAGGCCGCAGTTATGAGGGCTATGGCGGTGGCAACAAATATTATAAGATTAAAAACAAATCCGGATCCTTGACCTTCAAAGACAAGTAGTGCAATACCTACGACTAAGGCGGCAACATTCAAGGCCATACCCAAGAGGCGCTGAGTAAACAGTGAGGCCATAGCTTTACCGAACGAGCCGCAGCGGTCACGGGTGAGCAGATAAGCACGGGTAATTTCGCCGCTAATTGACTCCGCAGGTATCAATATGTCAACATATATGCCATACCATACATAGAGGCAGGCTTTTTTTAGGGTCATTTTGATATCAAGAGGAGTGGTCAATACACGCCAGGAAAGGGTGAAAAAAAAGACTTCCAGTAAACCACAGGCAACAGCTAATCCAAAAAGCAGGGGATTGGCAGTTTGTGCTGTTGTGATGATACCTATGATGTCAACTTGGAAAAAATAGATGTAGATAAAAAATCCCGCTAAACCTAAAAGTGGAAACAAGACTGTTTTGTAGGTGAATTTTGGTTTAGGCGGTTCCATATCGAGCGCTAACCAGAGCTTAGTGATATATACTTTGCTCAAATCTCGTGGGTTTCTATCCTCAAAACTGTTTTTTACAAGCGCTGAACAGGGGGGTGTTTTTATAAATAGCGGGGTAGGCAGATGTTGGTGTGTCTTGTGATTTGTGGTAAATGATTGGTGGGTAGCTTTATTGGATGCGTAGTGTATTTTCTGTTGGGTTGGTGAGTTGGTGTGTGGCTATCGGTCCTGTAAGGGACTGAGGAAACTCCGCTCACACGCAGAAATGCAGTCCTCTGGACAGACCGAGAGGTTTGGCAACGGAGCAGAAACGAAACGTCCACTCGGAAATTGGCTGTGACGCATTTGTGATGCAGAGTCCGCCGATCTGGAAACGGTGAAACGGCCGTCCTGCATGTGGAAAGGGCAAACGGTCGCCTATGACGACTCTGCCGGAGGCGCGGGTAGCCCGATTAGCCGAATGCCACAAACAACAGAAAGCGGGTTATGGCCAAAACACCAGCCCATTTATATTATGTTTAAATTAAAGACAGTTGTAAGCACAACAATACTAAACATTCTATCTAATGATTTTATGAAACTTTCAATAGCTATCTGCTATTTAGGTAGAGAAGTACGAGCGTAAACAATACTAACAGCCAATATGCTATAGAGTTATGAAATCCTCAACGGTTATTCTCTCTGTGTTAGTAACTCTGAGTCTAGTCATCAGCCTCACTGCTTTACTACTTGTTGCAACTCAAAACAACAACAGCCTTACCCCCAATCCACCAACCCCAACCCTAACCATAACACCCACAACACCACAATATACAACACCAACAATTACAGATCCCCCTCCTTCCCCTACACCCACAATCACCCCTGAACCTACACCAACAACTCCCCCGCCCCAAACCGAATTAACACTCCTCTACGAAGAAATTGATCGAGTGGAAAATAATGGCATAACAAAAGTAACCCTAACCATAGACCTTAACTACACAAGCGGACCACCCATAACCATAAAATACTCACAATTCTGCCTCCAACTAGGAGTCTGGAGAACGCTTATTTATTTTGGTGCTGGGACAGTTGAGACTCAAAACAGTGGAAGTTTCACTTTGGATTCTTCACATAAAACACAAACATTTCAATTAACCTTCGAATTCCAAACTATGGGCCACAATGGAATGGATCCAGCTAAACATTGGTACCAACTATACTACGATGGGCCCGCCGTCATTGAGTGGAAAAATCAGAAATACCACTAATAAAGAACTCCCTAAGAATCGGAAGCAACCTCTAAAATGCCGTAGGCCGTTCACCGAAAGCCAGTTCTTGGCTTTCGAAACATTCACCAATTGTCCATTAGTACAATATCGGAACATACAATATAACTTTAAATCAACAACAAAAGAAAATATACCCAGAGATCAATCAGACAACAACAAACACAACAGAAACAATTAAACAGACAATCCAAGACAACGAAAACATGGTATCCAACAATTTATATGCTCTTAAGTAACTTTGACTAAGGTATAAGATAGAAAGTGAGGAAACATGGCCTATCTGCGCAGTGAAAATGAAAAACTTGAAATTGACTATTCAGCTGAGAGAGTTTGGAGAGTTATTCCTCGGGCCGTTAAAGCATTGCAGTGGGAAATCCAAGAAACAGATGAGACTCACCAGATACTAAAAATCAAAACCAAAGGAGCTTTTCTCTCTTATGGTTCAATACTCACCGTTGAGGTAGTGCCGATAGATGAAAAAACATGCCGAATGTCTATAATGGGTGAAACGCCGGTAACCACCATAACCTCTATGGCAGATTTTGGCAGAACCCGAGACCGTATTAGTTTTTTTGTTGAAGCCATAGCCAAAGAAATCGAAACAGAAAAAACAGGCCCTGAGTCTACGCAATAACTGCCGGCGTTAGACACAACCAAGCGTCAACCAGAAGCAAAATAGAGACGGGCACATAACAGAGCAACAAACGATTTGGCGTAGCATAACGGATTTGCTGACATGCATTAGATGGTGCCAGTGCTTCTGTAGCTGTATATCAACACTAAGGGTCTTTGAGGGGGTAAAAAACAAAGCTTATTCTGTAACCAATACTATCTCACTGTATCAGTAAGTAGCATAAGTTTGGAGCCGTATAAATGTCACAGACACCAAATCCGCAAGAGCAGCCACCGAAAAGCGCTGTAGGGGAGGATAAATTCAAATTTCAAATAGTTTATCTCTTGCCTATATTGGCAAGTATGCTTTTTGGATTAGGTTACGCTTCGGTATTGTTGCCTCAATCAGCGCCCACTTTGCCAGTAACTCCGATTCCGCCTGAAACCACTGGTTCTGACTGGGGTGTTGCACTCTATTTTGTGGTGGTGCTTGCATGTGGTGCTACAGTGATTTATTTTTTGCTCAAACACAACCGAAAACGCATCATAACCGGCGCAATTACATTGTGCCTAACAGCAGCGGCTATGTTGCCCTCGCTTTTCTTTTTTGCCGCTCTATCAGCATATGTTCCCTTCTTAGCCAACTGGGTGGCGATCATCGCCCTATCGATAGCTGTTACGGCATTCTTTGTTTTATCTATATTTCGCTTAGGTAGCAAAGTGCGTAATATCACAGTTATTTGCATAGGCGGCGCGTTGGGTATGTTTTTTAGCTACAACATTGCAGCTATATCGCTTTGGAGTGCAGTTTTGATTTTGGTGTTTTTATCAATTTATGACATATTTGCGGTGTATAAGGGTCCGGTGGGTAAAATTGCACAGTCCTCAGGTCTTGAGCAACTCCCCGGGTTGAGTTTTTCATTTAAAGACATTCAAATGGGACTGGGTGATTTGGTGTTCTACTCTATGCTCACCGGCACCATGATTTTTAGTTTCTCCCAACCCCAGAGTTTTCTCGCAGCCGCCGCCTCCATCGCTGGTATTATGGTGGGTTCAGTGATCACATTTCGTGTACTGGAGAAAAAAAACATCTTTCCCGGTTTGCCGTTTCCAATTTTTTTAGGGCTAGCGTTTGGGTTAGCTGTGGGCTTTTTGGTGTAGCTAAACGTTTAAAGCACCCAACCATAAGTAATGAGAAGAGGATTCTATGGAGCCATCAAAGGTTGGAATCATTGAGGGCGAACGTGGATTTGAGCCTGTTTTTAGAGCTCTGGATTTAATCGATTATAAATCTGCGTTGACAGGGTTTAGCAGAGTGCTTATCAAGGTTAATTTTATCACAACCATGACATGGGATACAGGAGCTACAACCGATCCTGTTGTGGTCGAGGCGCTTATTCAGCGACTCAAGCAACTTCCTGTGGAAATTTTTGTAGTTGAATCTGATGCAACCATGACTGATGCAGACAAAGCCTTTGAAGCCACCGGCATGGCAGAAATGTGTAGCAGATATGGAGTAAAATGCCTCAATTTGCGACATATAGAAGACAAAGTCAAAATTAAAATTGTTGGGGGTGAGGTCTTAAAGGACATAACGGTTCCTCAGATAGTTACCCAATCAGCGCTTATCAGTGCCGCTAAGATGAAAACCCATTCCTCAACCAAGGTTACCTTGGGCATGAAAAACATGTTTGGGTTATTGCCGGATAAATTCAAATTCAAATACCATGCCATTGGTATAAGTAAAGTTATTGTTGACATCAACTCGGTTCTCAAGCCGCATTTAACAGTAATCGATGGTTTCACGGCCATGGAAGGTAAGGGACCCATCGATGGAGTGCCTGTTAAGATGAATCTAATTTTTGCAGGTAACGATCCGGTTGCAACAGACGCCACATGTAGCCGTGTTATGGGTATAGATCCTCATGAAATCAGCCATATTAAAAGTGCAGCCAAAAAAGGACTGGGAAACATTGACAACATTGAAGTTGTTGGCGAACAAATCGAAACTGTTAAACGAGTATTTAAGAGAAAATAGAACTCTTTTTCCATTAACCGCCGCTCAAATACAGGCCAAGTAACCCTTAAACGAGTATGTTTTTTTCAAAAGAGAATAGTTGGTGTTGTTTATGTTGCTATTGTTTAACGTACTATCTGTAGAGAGGTTGGTATCGTTTTTGTTGTCGTCTTCTTTACTGTCGTCTTTCTTTTTGCGATTAAATATTAGGAGGGTGATGGCGATGATTTCTACTATGAATATGATAGCATTTACAATGGTCCATTGGTCAACTAATGCCATGGGTAGACTTGTATTCTCAGTAAGTAGGAACACAATGATGCCTGCGATGCCCAGGATGAAACTTAAGAGCCATAGTATTTGGTGTTGTTTCTGCTTCTTTGTTTTCTCATCGTCAGTCCGTTCATTTTTGTGTTCTGCACTATTTTGACTTTCAGACGCTTTCTGTTCATCCTGTTCTTTTTTTTGTTTTTGTTTCTTTTTTAACAGTACACAGATGACTACGATAATTGCCAGTATGAGACCTACGATGCCCAGTATTAGATTTACAAGGGCCCAGACTTGTAGAGAGGGAGGTTCACTGTCAGCAACATACTGAGCGGTAACAGTCAGGTTTGAGGTTATATTGGTGTAGTCGCGATCCCAGCCTATGAATGTATAACCTTCTCGCGTTGGATCATGCGGCGCAGTTGCATTACCGCCGCAGGGTACAGTTTGAGATGTCAAAAGCACCCCATTCCAAGCCATAAACTTCACCGTAAACAACGCAGGTTGCTCTTGGACCCACTGCGCCACATAAACCACATCGCCTCTTACGGTTGCGCTTGGCACTGGAGACCAGCCGGCAAAAACCCAGCCAGCTTCACCTGTCACCATAGGCGCCGCAGGAGTTAAATCACCATAAACAAGCCCACGTACAGTCTTTTCAGTAAAAGTACCATGCGCCCCAGGTACATAACTCACTGTATAGCGAGCAACTGGCGCAGACTGAGTTGGTGTAGGCTCAGGTGATGTAGCTTGTTGCCATACTGCATACAACACCACATCACTTGTAATAGTAAAGATTGAACCGGCACTGTAGGTTACAACCGTGTCATTGGGACTTGTTGTCCAGCCAAGGAAAGAATGAGCACTACGACTCAAACTACCCAGACCCAAGACAGTCACCTGACTACCGCTATCATAGGGATTATTACTATCTACGGGTACAGTACCGCTTGTGTACCCATTACCATCATAAATCACACTATAACTTTCTGTCTCCACCACAATCCATTGTGCGGTCAGAATAATATTACCCGTTGTACCCACTGGAACACTAAAATCAAGCACAGGACCAACAACACTACCATCAGCATACTCCACCATCCAACCTAAGAAAACATAACCCTCCATGGTTGGATCAGCAATAGCAATCGGGAGATCCGACACTGTGTATGAAACTGGATTATCAGGTGCATTAACCCCACCTTCCAACTCGTAGATAATATCATACACAGCCACAGGACGCCAATAAGCAGTCAACACTATATCGCCTCTAACATCCTGTGGAATGATAGAATTCAGCAGTAACTTCTCAGTGCCATTAGCATAGAGGGCCATCCAATACAAGAAAATAGAATCCGCACGATAAGGATCCGCAATCTCAAGAGGCAGATCATCCACCGCATAAGAAACAGGATTACCATTCGCATTAACGCCCCCACTTAACACATAAGAAATAGCGTAAGCGCTAGGAGATCCCCAAACAGCAACCAACTCTACATCTTCAAAAATCCTAAACGAGTCACCAGCATTGTAAATCTCACCATCATAAAGCCAACCAACAAAAACCAAATCATCAAACTCAAGATCACCCACACCCTCTACAGT
>NZ_WRFL01000011.1:0-46245 GCF_009778815.1 Candidatus Bathycorpusculum sp. | reverse complement strand
TGGCCAATATTGTCTGCGGTATAGTCAATTTTCGCATATCTGGAACCTTAACAGCCTAAAAACGCAAACAAACACACCCAAACCACAGTTAAAAACACCAAAAATAATAAAGACTAAGGTCTAATATTTATTTCACTCAATATCAAAAAACTCTAAGCCCTTCTCTAAAACATCAGGATAACGTTCTTTGAGCCACTCTTTACGGTCTTCCCAATCTTCACCCTGCCCAGTCTTTAATCCTTGCGCAATTTCTTCTAAACCCCAAACTCCACCACAATCGTCCACAATACCAAACCATTTACCCTTAAATTAACAACTTCCTTTCACAACAGCATCGTAGTTATGTTAATCGTGGTCTACTCCCGATTGTTTGCCTGCTACCCCATTCGCTTCACTGACATGACTGATTTTCCAGGAAGTCTTAGATTCGTCAACAAAGCCGCTAATAACTGCAGTACTATATGACTCTCCTTTTTGATAAACTATAAATTCTATCTGAATCTCCTCAGGATGCAGATGTGTCATAATGAAATTCAGACTATCCTTATCGTTTGGTAGAACGATGAGGCATATTCTGTGCGCATTTAAACTACCAACCAAAACTTTTTTTATCTCACAATCGAATACTGTACCAAAGCCAATGTCGCCTTTATAAGAAGCAGTCATGACTAAAACCAGTTCACCAATAGCGGATTTCATATTCTTTATATTCTTACCCCATTCATAAATAACTTCATCTATAAAACCACAGCTCATATTTTGTAAAAACACCTACCAAGCGGGGGCAACAAACTCAACAGTAGGCGTGGATCCAAAATTTGTCTCCCACCATTCGGTCAGCTCCTCAATAGTGAACACCTTTACTCGATCAAGCGTACCGCCGTGGGTGAACGGAGTATCTGGCGGCGGCCAAAATGTAAAGACATCAGAGCCGTTCCCTGTTGCCAGAGCTACATGCGCTAATCCATCAAAGAAAACAAGATCACCCCGTTGTATCGGCAGATTCGGTCCTATGATGTTATATTCACGCCGAACACCACGCGACATGGCGTCAACCCAATCGCCCATTGGTATTGAGACGTAGAGATTATGAATCCAGTCCCAACTGATGGCTCCAGCTCTATATGCTGACAGCAAGACAGCTTCCCAACAATTCATTATGGTTAGCTGAGTTACGGCTGGAAAAGAATCTTTTTTTGGAGCTGAAGCCCATGATTCAAAAGTTGTCCCACTTCCTGGTCCAGACGGCTTCCAAGTCATTGTCTCTGTATCCGCAACACTTTGATCCATTCGCTTAGAGGTCGCATCATCCACAGAGGTATGGTAAATATAGCCTTCCATAGCTGGATTTCTATGGGTCCTGACATACAACCAGTCTCCGGACGCGTGGAGTACTTTTACCTTTTCTCTTTGTGGAAGAGCATCGATGATATTGGATGGATCGCTTAAGTTGGGGGTGCTTCTAATATTGGCACCAATGCTTGGAATAATCACCCCTATCCAGGGATAAGGAGATCTGATCAGCCTCTGCAAATAGTTACTACCCTGTGACTGCTGAACGACGTGAGTCAGTTCATGCGCAAGGATGCGCCGCCCATCCTTCGTACTAGGTGAATATTTGCCACCTGCGAAAACGATGTGTGAACCGGATGTGTACGCATGTGCATTCACGTCGCATGCTGATGCCTGAGCCTGCACATCGTCATGCACGCGTACGTTGGAAAAATCATAACCAAATCGTCGTTCCATGTCATGGCGTACGATGGGCTCAAGCGGTTGTCCACCGCGGACAAGGGTACGTTCTACACTTGGCGGCGCTAACTGCAACGAGCCAGTGTTGTTGCCGCCTGCAAGACACTGTATTTGTACAGGTACACTATTCACAGCGGATGGGAGTGGCGACGATGTCACTTGATGAGCCACACGTTCCGCTTCGTACTCTAACGGGTCATTAACCTCGCCTATTTCAAGGCGCGGCTGAAAGTGTACAGCATCTTTAAAGATACTACCGCCCTGTGCGTGCACATGCTGACCCTCTTCTCGTGTTGAGGTTGTGATGGTATTATTGCTGAGTTTGTTTTGGGTTATTTTTGTTCCTATTTGTTCTTGTTGTTGTATAGGGATTTGTTCATGTTTGAGAAGTTCAAGCCTTTTTGGGTCAAGTGCGTCTCCATGCTCGGGATTGTTTAACTGGTTTATTAGAGGGATATTTTTAGAGGGATCTACGGTGTCAGTTGCCTTTATGTTTGTAAAATTGTAGACAAAATTCCCTATTGGTGCAATAGTTTCCTGTTCGGTGTTAGTTGGTTGGGGTTCAAACATTTTTGAGGTAGACGACCCGTCTTCTGCTTTTTTAGTCGTGCGCTCTGCGTTTACATGAGTACCCATATAATATTTGACCCCTTGATACTCCATAACACTATTGTTGATATGCTCCAGATTTAGGTTTGCTCTCGGAACCTTTTAGAGTTGATACTTCTGATGGCTATTTAAACCTTAACTCTGCAAGTTTTTTGGTAACAGAGAGAAGGAGTATAGAAAAAAGAAAAAGAGGCTATAATTGCGATATCTCCACTGCTTTAAAGTTCAAACCCTGCCCTCGACACCAAGCTATCCTTTTGGCATTATGCGCTAGACAAAAATTTGATTTTTGGATATGCAATAGGCAGCTTATGTTTGCATATCTGGAACAACTTTTGAGAGTTGAGGTAATTTTTTGTTTACCAGTAGAGAGAAAAGCAATTTGTGTGCATTCAATTAAACACAGTAAATTAACCGATTATAAAAGCGACATATATGGTCGTAATTATTTGGAAAGTAATTGATAGATGGAATATAGGGTGTAGAAGCCATAGGCTAAAAACAGTCGGCTGATTAGACGGATGTTACCGAATTCAAATGCTTCAGCAATCAAACCTAAACTGCCTCTCAGAGTCCAAACAGAGGCGGGCCGGTAATGAAGACAAAACGGACTATAGCATGCAATGACACGATAGCCTTTGTTTGTGATCCAGTCTTTTATGTAGGCGTCCTCAAACATATGCAAATTTGGGGGGATTTTGATGTCTTTGACGGTGCTTGTGCGGATTAGGGTGTCATGGGTGCCGCCACGGACTTCAAAGATTTTGCGCGTTATGATTAAGAATAGTTGCAGAACTTTGGGGTTGTTTAGGGTTGACCAAACTTCGGTTCCCCAAATGGCGCCGACGTTGGGTTGGATGAGGTATTTTTGGGCTTTTTTGTACCAGTCGTGGCACAGCACGACATCGCTGTCTACAAACATAAACCACTCTGTGGTTACATGGTTAATGCCTTTTTGGCGGGCAGTGGCGCGGGTGCCATTATCAAAGAGTATGGTCACGTTATGATATTTTTTGTGTAATTTGTTGAGGATGGGAATTGTTTGATCGGTTGAGCCGCCATCGACCACGATGAGCCTAGCAACGGGGATGTTTGCATAGATGGATTCTATGCATTGGGTTAGGATGCGTTGGCTGTTTTTGGTTATCAGCACAACATCTAAAGAGTCAACTACCAAACGCTTCCCCCGGGCTATATAGAGAATTAATTGGTAGATTGTTTTGCATTGTTGTTGCCGCTTGGCGTGAGTGTTATGCTACTCTTGCTTTGATGTTCTAGCCTAAAATAGTTTAGCCCAAAAAAAGTAGTCAAACACCCAAGCGACACGCCAACCCATTTCAGCACTGCAGCAACAAGGGAAGGTTGCTATTGTTTTTATAGTACTGCTTTGAATAAATCTTAGCATAAATAATTAGGTGCTATTGAGGCAAATGACATCCGGTTTGAGAAAAGCATCATCGTTGGCGGGTCGGTATTTATCGTCAGGTAAGCCTCATCATGCACAGTGGTTAGTTACAAGGAAATGCAACTACCGTTGCGTGGGATGCAACGTCTGGAAAGAGCAAGATGACCAGGAGCTCTCAGCCGCAGAAATAAAAAAAGGGCTCGATATTTTAAAAGGTCTGGGGATTGTTGAGCTTACCATCTCAGGCGGCGATCCACTGCTCCGATCAGATATTGCAGAGATTCTAGATTATGCCTCGGAGCGGTTTCTCACAACCGTCTACGATAATGGTAGTATGGCAACAAAAAAAATCGAGGCTCTGCGAAAAGTGGATTTTGTTGCCATATCTATCGATAGCCTAGATGAAGCAAAAAACGATGCCATAAAAGCAGTCCCAGGCGCATGGAAAAACGCAATACACACAGTGGAAGTATTGCAAAAAGAAGGCATCCGAGTGGCAGTCACCCCAACCATTTCACAGAAAAACCTCTACGAAATCATGGATATGACAAACTATTTCATGGAACGCAAAATTCCAATGTGGTTCTGCCTATACTCATATGACACCTCCGTAGATAGCAAACAACTCTTTCGCATCGGCAAAGCAAATGACGAATTCATCATAACAGACAAAGAAGCCATGGTAAACCTCTGCAACCAACTCATCGCATCAATGAAAAAAAACCCAAACATCCTCATGACCAAAAAACTACTCCAAACCTTGCGAAGCCTCTACGAACCAAATGCCGAACGAACCTGGAAATGCCAAGCACTAAACCAATTCCTCGTTGTTGATCACCTAGGCCGCATCTCAGGTTGCCACAACCACAACTTTGCCGGCTCCATCTTTGACCAACCAAAACAATGGAAAAGCAACGAATTCAAAACACTCCGAAAAACATACCAAGACTGCACCCAATGCAACTACCTCTGCTACATCGCATACTCACTCTACGGAGGCCCCAAAAGCATACTCTCCCTAGCAAACGACCAATGGAAAAACATCAAACTACTACTCAAATAAACAACCACCAACAAACAACAAAACACATTCTAACCAAAAAAGAACAAACACATCCCCCCAAAATACTATCACCACTTGGAATAAACAATTCTACGGTCAGAGGTAAACAGCTAAGGAACAGGGACAACATCAACAGTAGTAGTCAAGAGAGATTAGATCAAGAAGTAGATGATGTGGTGGTTGTGAGAACTAGATTGTCAACGACGTGGCATAAAACTTCAAAAACTTGAGCGGCAGTTAAATTATCGGTATCTAAAACAAAGTCAAAGGGTGTTAAGTCTTCACCCAGTGCAAAGCCATAGAGGCTTTGGTAGATTTCTTTGGTGCGTTTTTCTTTCTCTTCTAGCATTTTGCGTGCTTCAAGAAAGGGCATGTTGTCGCGTTCAGCTACGCGGGTTGCGCGTTTTTCAGTTGAGGCTTCCAGCCAGATTTTAAATCCGCCTTTAAGCAACCAAGGCATGGTCCAACTATCTAAGAGGACATTGCCTTGTTTGGCGTATTCTAAGAGTTTTTCATCAACTGCACAGTCGAATTTGGGGTCACTTAGGCGTTCTTTGAGAAAATTTATCCCAGCATCGCTTTCCCACCAGCCCTGAACCGATATGTCATAGCCTTTTTGTTTGGCTAAATCTTTTAGGGCATCCCCGCCGGAGTAGTACTGGAGATTGTATTTTTGGGCAAGTTTTTTGGCTAAGGTGCTTTTGCCTGTGCCCGCTAGGCCAGAAATACAGAGAACCGTTTTGTTTGATTGGGCACAGGTTTTTTGGGGGTCAGCCATTTTGGGTCACCAGTTTTTGGCAGGGTTAGATTAGATGTCTATGGGCATAGTACCAATTATACGTGATAGGGTTATGGAGAGGAACATCGATATTGCGGGGTAGAGCCAAAACACTGGGATAGCGCCAAATCCGGGCAGAAACGCCAAGCTGGTGCCGCCAAATGTTGGGGTTAACACCAAAAACCAAAAACCAAATTGGATAAAGGAAGCGCCGAGTTGAAGTAATTGGGGTTTCATCATTTTTGCTTGCATGCTGTTGATTTGAGTTTGTTTGCGTTTGAGTTTTTCCATTTGTTTTTGATCGTTTGCCCGTGCCGCCGCCATTTGGGCTCTTTGGAATTCGGCAATTTCTCGGCGCATAACATGATGCTGATCCCAACCCACAAAGTAGGTTATTAAAACGCGGTTAAGGACGCTGTACAATAAAGCAAACCCCACAGCTATGCCCAATATTGTAAGGGCAGGCACCATGGTTGTGATACGTATGGGGGAAATAACTTCCACATCAAAAGTGGAGTCATGGGTGCCATCTGTGCCTGTTGCGTTAACAATCCAGGTATAGTCTCTAGCTTCTCGGGGGTTTGTTGCATCAAACTTAACTGTAACTTGTGTGCCAGAGGCTAGGCCTTCAGTGGACTGAAGGTTGAGGTATAGAGTATCATCAATTAGAGTGTCATGTACAGTCCATGACGAGGGAGTTACCACGACGAGATTTTTAATATCTGTAAATCCGCTCGGAACGGTAATGTTTGCAGATAATAAGCGGTCAGTACCGGTATTGGCAAGAGTTAGAGTGTAGGATGCCTCTTCAGTCACCCCTTGATTATCAGTTGATATGGAGCCTTGATAACTCAGGGCGGCACTTGCTGATCCAGCAAAAACACTCAAAGCAAAACCCGCTACGAGCGCTAATAGCATAACAAACATTATCTTTCGGTAAGCTTTCATGACTTTTCACTCAAGTTCCGTCGTTTCAGAGCGTTCCTTGTTTATTTAGACTATGCCTACATGCTTCTTGTTAATAACCGTTTTCACTTCCAACCCAACAATACTACCTAAATTAAACCGCTCCAGTCATGCATACAAGTCAACCTAACGTGCAGAGACTGCTAAACGCTAAAGGATAACTAGCTACAAAAAAAATAATTAAGAAAAGAAAAGAAAGAAGAGGAGGAGAAAGGGGCGGGGGATTATTCGCCTATAATCCGCCTAAACGCTGGGAACATTTCTGCTGCCCGTTCACGCATCAGTAATTCGTAGTACTGATAGATGATGCCTACGGAGAGCAAGATACCAGTTCCGGTACCAAACGCACCAAGGAAATCCGACAACCCAGCCACTAACCCGACGAGTATACCGCCCAAGACAGTGACGATGGGGATGTAGCGTTTGAGGATTTGTTCGATGGGACGTTCGCTGCGTCTGTAGCCTGGGATCTGCATGCCGCTGTCCATGAGTTGCTTGGCAACTTTACTTGGGCCTAAGCCGCCGACTTCAAGCCAAATTAGCGAGAACCCAGCACAGAAAGCTATGAGTATACCCAAGTATGCCAAAGCTTGCAGGGGTGCGCCGATGACTCCCCAGATGTTGTGGGGTGCTGTGACGAGATAGGCTAATCCTCCGACCGGAACGACGCTGCCTGATTCGGTCCGCATGTAGTCACCTACGATTTGGAAGAACAGGTTAGTTCCTGGTGCAGGTTGTCCAAACTGGTTCCAGAGCAACTGTGTGAAGAAGTACACGTTGGCAAACAGTGCAGAGGCGAAGATGACGGGCAGGTTGCTGACATAGAGGAGTTTAATTGGGTATCTGCTGCGGAAGCCTTTGTAGCCTGCGTAACTCATGGGCAATTCGACTCGGACGCCTTGGAGGTAGATGACGATGAGGAACACTGCGATTGTTGCAAAGAAGCCGAGCAGGGTTGGATAGATGCTATTAGCAGAGCCAAAGACATAGGTGAAAGCTGCGTTTGCGCCATTGAACGGATCTGCGCCAGCTAAGAATTGGGAGAGACCGCCGACGAATAGTCCGTTGACTGGTGAGAACATGGACCAGAAGATGGATTGTGCAACACCGGCCATGATGAAGAGACTTATACCGCTGCCAAGACCCCAGCCTTTCTGTACGAGCTCATCCATTAACATGACAATTATGCCTGCGGCTATTAACTGTATTAATATTGCAAGAATTACCGTTATTCCAAGTTCGCCTATGCTACCATACATGCCGCTTAGGATGTAGGCAATAGCTTGGATGCCTGTTAGGGCGATGCTGAAAACTTTGCTTGCTGCTGTAAAGAGTCCTCTGTCTTCAGGATCAGACATATCACATTTGATTATACCAGAACCAACAAGTAACTGCAGAATTAATCCAGCAGTGACGATGGGGCCAATACCTAGCTCCATCAGTGTGCCCCGGTTTGAAGCAAAGATAACTCTTAGCTGACCAAAATTGTCATTGGCAGATGGGGCTACGCCGTAGAGTGGAATTTCGGTCATGACAAGAAAGATTACTAGGACCAAAGCGGTCCAAAAGATTTTTTCGTTAAAACTAACCTTGCGTTCAGGTTTTTTGATTTCCGGCAGGATTCTGCCGATTGGTTTGAAAATACTTAGAAATCTTCCAGCCATCTAACCGTCTTACTCCTCAGTCGCTTCAGCAAGTATGAGTTTGCCGCCAGCTTTTTCAACTTTCTGGACAGCAGATTTTGAGGCAGCTTTGACTTGAACAGTTAAGGCTCTGGTGATCGTGCCTGTGCCGAGGAGTTTGGTGTACCCCATTTCGGTCAGGTTGATTTCAGTGCCTCCTTTGATTTGGTCAAGTTTGTAGAGGTTAATGGTAGACTCAACCCTGTTCTTGCTTTGGGGAGAAGTAAATCCGTGCTTTCCAAAGTAGTCAGGTTCGCTGGTTACGATTTTGCTCCAGAGATGCTTATGGCGTCCGACTTTGCGGTTGCCTTTGCTTCCGCTGTCTCTGTGCTGGCCTATTCTTCCGTATCCTTGTGTTCTTGAGCCTCTAAATTTTCTGATTTTCCTAAGTTTATGGGGCATGTTGGTCCGCTTCTTTTCCAATAGCTGTTGATTCAGCCTTTTTAAGTTTAATCTCTAACACACCATTCTTAAACTTGGTGTGCGTTTCGTCAGGAATCACTACCTTCGGTAAATTTAAACTTTTATAGTAACGGCGCTCTTTTGACTTAGCAGAAAGCGTAATTCTCTGATCCTTAACACTGACCTTTACAGAATCAGTGCTAAAACCCACAATCTCTGCAACAACAGTAATAGTGCTGCTATCTTGGAAGATATCAATAAGCGGCTTAGGCTCCTGACATTTACGCTTAGCATAGCTAACCGACGTACGGAAATTAGGCGGCATAGGCAAAGACTTACACTTGTGAGCCGAACCCTTCAATTTTTTAGGCGCCGCTAACTCATCTATATCAAGCCATTTACGATTCTTATTAGACCTTCTCCATTTTGCACTCATGTTGTGTCCCCCTCCGAATAACTAACGCAACACCCAAAGACATTATAAAACATATCGCACAGAAAAAAATAGAAAACCCCTAAAGAACAACACACACCCAAACAACACAAACACAACACAAACCACCAGGATAACCCGATACAGCCATCAAATAAAGTTACCACAACATTCCAGCCATGGATAACCCGCTTTGCAAAGCATAGACACTTCCAACACACAAGACGAAAAGAAAATCATAACGCAAATAAACACTAAATACAGCGCAACCAAGCAAACAAACCAATTTAACACTGTAATATAGTGAATTTAGTTGTTTGACATTTCTATAAAAAAATAAAGAAGGTATTTGTTTGTGACAGCCATATCTGCTAAGTTTAGGCATTTATTAATTTGAACATCTGTGTTTGGGTTCCATTCTCATCGTTTTGTTGTAATTTTGCATTTTTGGCGAAATTTCCACCTGCAACGTCGATAGGCTTACCTGAATGCACTGGAATTATTTTGACATAGTCGTCTTTGCAAGGCACGATCCAAAATTGCTGATTAGGACCGTTATGAGGAGTGTATTGAATAAGGTCGGCATAGCAGTCTTTACTGCCCCCGCGTATATCAAGTGCTTTTCCGCCACATACCACGGTGATTTTATGGGCTCCGTTTGATAATGGTTCAATGTTAAACTTTTGATTATCGTTCTCGTGAGCCGGATAAAGTTGTAAAATCGCGGCATTAGATATCCTTCCGCCAAACACATCAAAACACATATTGTTTTGTCCCATTATTTTATATGTACCACTGTACTTTGTCAAGGGTATATTGTATGCGCCTGCGTCAATTGTTGCATATGTCCACGTATCTGTTGCCCATAACGGTTGACCAGCCGAATTATATGTAACAAGGTTTCCATCGTCCTGCATTATTAAAATGCTCGCTCCGCCGCGTTTTGTATTCCATGTGTCGAGTTTTACAAGACCGTCTTCTCCAAATACAACCTTATCACCTTTTACCGCAGTATACCAAATTTCTTTTTCACCATTAGCTACAGCGAAAGTTCCATCTCGTTTTAAAACCGCGACAAATCGTTTATTAAGGCTTGCAAGATACTCGCCTTTTTTCAGTACCTGACCCAAATACAGAGCATTTCCACGATATAACATACCGCTAATGATACTCGTTTTACCAACAACGACGGTTTCGTCCGCAACATCAAGTTGTTTGCCAAGCTCAATGACCGCTTCAAAACAATCACGAAGTTTTTCAACAGTAAAAGAGTTCTCAATACTCACAACCGCTATCTCATATAATCTTTGAAGCCGTTCCCAAATTCCTAAAACTGCAGTAGCAACATTTATCTCATTAATAACTTCGCTGATTTGCATCTCTATGAGGTGCATCTGCATTGCCAGTTCACTAGATTGCGCACCAGTTTCTTCACGAGACCTTTTCAATGAGGCTATTTTTTCTATATTGTATCGAATGTTTTCTTCCAATTGTCGAGTCTTATTTAATAAATCTGCCAGTATTTTATCGTATTGTTTTGCTGATATTATTAATTCAGTAGTTTTCCAAATCAAAGTCGGAGGCGTAACCCATGACCACCACATGTCTTTTTTGCGCTTTTCCAAATTTTCTTTAGATTTAAGCCGCTCATTTTGATATTGCATTATTTCAGCATTGCGTTTCCCGATTTCATTACGACAACTGTTGATTTTCGATTCAAGACCTATAATTTGCTCGCTATAAGCATCAAGAGCCTCTTTTTGTTTGTCTGTTTTACCATAAAGAACAGCTTTTTTTTCAACTAAAGTCAGGTAGTTTTTTTCGGCGACGACATTGTTCTCTTTACAGTGTGCAGCATTTTTGCTAGCATCGGCGGCTAAAATATCGAGCTGTGATTTTATCCAAGTATAATTTGTCGCAATAGCCAGGTTTCCAGTTTTCACATCTCCATATAGATCCACCACTTTTGCAATTGACTCATGAATTGTCAAAGTTTCAATCATTCTTTTTCACCCAGCAAAGCTATTTTTTTGTTTGTTACTGCGATTTCTCGACCAAGTTTTTCATTAATTGCCTTAGCAAGTATTTTTGCGGTTTCCCAATGGTCTTCACGACGCTTTTCTGTTTTCTGGAGGGAATTTGTATAAGCCAAATGAGCTTGATCTGCGGCGTCGAGATATTCAGCAAATACACAGTTTAACGCAACCCAATATGCAAGCGACTTGAAATACGGAAACGCAAACACAGACTTCTTGAAAAACGCTGCGTCGCCATCTGTTGCTAATTTGTTTATATCAGCGTTGTTTTTGGCAAGGATGCCGCATGCAACTTCAATTTTGGCCCAAAACAAAGTAATCATTTCAAGAAAAGAAATAACGTTATTCAAAGCCCCAATTGCAAGTATAAGGGAATCAACCGCGACTTCTACATCCTTTTTGCCGTTAAGAGCGTTTGCAAGACGGGCAGTGGTTTCACATACCTTTGCTAAACTGTCAGCATATAAACTGTCAACATTAAATTGTTGTGTACGTAAGTCGCTTAGAGTTGTACGTAAATCACCAGATTTTTGCTCTGATTGCGCGCTTAACTCTTTTAAATCACCTGACACACTATCGAATGCATACCCCAAAACCTGTAAAGACGCACGATAGTTGTCTGTAGTCTCCGTCTGGTGTTCAATCTCGGTTTTTTTCATCTCGATTGCAGATTTTATTTGATCTTTTTCTTGCTGCAGTTGTTCATCGGTCATTTTGCTATAGTCTTTTGTGTCCGTCTTATCAGTTTCCTGAATGGTTGCAGTAAGTTTGTCCTTTTTTGTTTTATTTTTATCATCAAGCACCTCGTCAATAAGGCGCTTTTTCTCATCTAACACATTTTTTTCTGCTGTTAATTGTTTAAGTTTATTTTTGGATTCTGAGTATTGCTTTTTCGTTTCCACATCCTGTGTCGAAATTCCGCTTGAACTGCCGCCTTGATTTTGATTACCCGTGCTCGTCTTGGATCCAGTAGTGTCTGAAGAACCCGAAGTGGGTATTCCGATATGTATACCGGGCCCGGCCATGGCCTTTCCAACACCTTCTGCAATGCCAGATACCGAGCCGCTTATTGCTGAAATGATTGAAAGTGTCAAAGCATTGCTTTCTTGCGTTTTAATATCAGCTTTTGTTTCATTAATTTGTGTCTGTAATCTATCGCTTCGGGTTTTACAAGAATCCGCAATCGAAGAGTATTTTGCTAGAGAAGATTTTAGTTCGGCTTCCTGTTTTTGATATTCCTCAATTTTTTTATAAAACAGTTCATTTTTCTTGGTAACTGCACCCAGTGTAGTGGTCGTATCATCGCGGACTGTTTTAAATAATGTCGCAATTCTTGCGCTTTCTTCTTTCATTTTCGCAGCCGCGTCGGATACAGAAGCCAATATTTTAAGTGCAAGAGTTTTTTCATTTTCAACCAATAGGTTGTATGCCAGCATAAGCGAGTCAACAACGCCGCCCGTGGTTGCCTTGAAATGAGCCGCAGTGATGTCGCTTTCACGTAATGTATTACCGAAACGTAACCGCAATTCAGTAACATCGGCGGCCAAACCATCGATTCCATTGACAGCATTATAGGTAATTTCATACAAATCAACACAAAGCTGTAATTGGAATAATAATTTTTTTAGATCAACAGCGCCCAACGCGTCTTGCTTCTGATAAAAAACAAGTTTGGTTTCTTCGTTTGGAATTTCAGTGAGGACATATCTTTCCTCTTGATTTGTCACATTATTTTTAACAATCAATACACCATCTTCTACTCTGTCATTTGTAAAAGATGTAATTGAAAGCATAGGCTTTGAAGCAACAATCTCAGTGCTCATTTGCTGTTTCCTCCATCAATTTAGGCCAGTTCATTCTTGGTTATCAACTACCATTTGTTTTTTTTCCATTGGTCATCTCTCATTACATTATCCATGTAAGCATCAGCCAGACCACTCCAGTTATACGTTACGAGGTATATCAGAAACCACCTCTCAGTACATTATTTTCAAAAATTTCAACAAGGCATACACATATTTATAACAAAAAATCCACCAAATCATCAAACAAATCAATCATCAAGAAACTTGCGTGACCCACAATTTTTTGCTAAGGTAATTGAGGGAAAATATGATAGTTAGTGTGGTTGAGGGCTGTTTTTTTAGTGTTTTGGTGCACCAAATGTTTGTCCCGAATTATGTCTTAGAAGCGGTTACATGGAGAATGGGAGATACAATAAAACCCTGAGCGACCCCCAATAAGGCATGCTTAGTCCATTATTATCAAATGTTATCTAAGAAAACAGGACGAAAAAAAACTTTCACAGCCTGTTTGGAGAGGGATTGGAAAAAGGTCTGTTGGGTACCTCGCTGATCTCCATGCTGTTTAAGGTTTAATCACCCACCACGATCAATAACAAAGTCGGGAAGTGATTGGACTTCTATGAACTACCTCGCAACAGATATCATCAAAAATTGGTTAACTGTATAATTGTAGGATACTAGAAGTCTTAAAATATATAGGCTGAGGCACCAAATCAAGCTTTGTTCGAAAGATGTTCCCCCAGGTCGGGATGTGAAGAGCAAACAAACAGAGAACACACAGAAACATCCAAAGAAAAAAAGGATATACTTTTGGGAAAAGATAGGCAATCAAGTGCTTATAGTGCCAATAGTCACGGTTGGACCAATTTACCTCCGCCATAGTTGGGCATATCTAGCTGGTTGGACCAATCTACCGCCCCTACGGACATATTCATCTACAACGGCCTTAGTCCATGTTTGACAATTACAGGACCACAAATTATATGTTCCAAAATTCAGCAGACCAACAGCATTAATTGCATCCACTACCAATTGGTCGCTATCCTTATCTGAAATTTGCATTTCATCACTATAACTACCACCAGAGGGATCTTGGAATAAAGCACCTGGGCCAGTAACAGTCCAGCCAGAAGAACTTTGGAACGCATTAACAGAGCGTATTGTATACCCAATATTGTTATTGAGTCCCGTTGGAAGATTTTTATCACCGCTATCAAAAAAGATGTGATAATGACGAGGAATAAAATTGAGACGACGAGCGGCTGCCTCAATAGCATTAGCAACAATGTTTCCCATAGAATCTCTAATTGTGTTAATTACATCCAATGGTTTGCTACGTAAATAGGCGTTACGTTGTATAACACTCGAAGCGGGAACAGTTGAGTTCAACATGTCGGGTTTTTCTGTGTTTTGTGGGCTACTCATGTTTAATATGTTGTCGGCTTCTTGTTCAAGACGTGGATCATCATTTATGTCTACACCGTTTAGTTTGGCAGTTGGTTTTACTATGCCTTTCTTTTGTTGTATTACATGTCCTAATTCGTGTAGTAAATGGTGTTCTTGACCAGGGCCGATATATACTTTGTTTCCTTGTACATAGGCATAGGCTTCTATTTTAGCGGGTTCTGCAGAATTGTAGTATACTTGTACGTCAGCAAATGAAAAACCGGTGAGTTTCTCAAGCTGTCCACGCACCTCAGAGGGTAACATACACCCGTTCCTCGGGGAGGTGTGTGGAATTTTTAGTTGTAAAACATTTTCTTTGTTTATGTTAAAATTTGATTGTTGTTTTTGTTGAGACTCTTTTTTTGCTTCATACGCAAACATTTTTACCACATTTACATCAATAATTCAAATAAATTTAAGTAGTGTGCGGTGTTTATGAAACAACACTTGAGCGCATTCAACTAAAACAGCAGGAAAGTTCAGAACATAATGCATAAAACGCTGAGTCACCCAATCCAACCGTTCCGAAAACCCGCACAGAAAGATGAAAGCAAGAGGCCGCCCCGTCAACATTTGCGCAAATATGCCGTAACAATTATGGTGAGGTGCCACTCAGCTATTTCATCCAGAAAGTTACACAAAAGGTAGCATACTAACAGTTGAAGACATAAAATTCTGACCAAAAAAGATGAGATAGTTTGTCTCAAACTGTAAATTAATGAGGGCTACTACACATCTCAAGGTACATTGACATCGGCTCAAAATTGTCATCTTCTTTGAGGTTTTTTAATGCCACAAGTAATTTTTGAGTTCGGCAGTTGTCTTGTAGTGTTATAATTCGTGTTTTTGGATGTTTAGGCTTTTTGTGGTATTCATTGGTTATAATGCCCTCAGTTTCCAATATTTTGAGATTTCTGTTGACTTCATTATATTTAGCGTCCACTCTGCAGGTCAGCTCCATCATGCGAAGCGTTTTTAGCTTTGTCTTTGATAATTCTATGATAATGCGTTGTCGAATTTTTGATGCACACACTTCATTAAGATTCATTAAATCAATCCCCTCTCTTGTTTAACGATGATTCTGATATGGAAACAAACAAAGCTTATTAAATCAAACCAGCGGTTTCAGAAACACCCCTCAATATCGACTCATATACAAAACTATATGATGAAGCGGTTTTGTAATCTAACATATCTAGCGTATTATCCCATATATCAACAATGTCATTACATATGTCACTAGATGTGTCCAAATAACCAGCCCCATGTTTTTACAAATTTGACGATTTCTATGAGCTACTGTTTCTTTTTCCAAATGTCCCAAGCAATGGACGAGGTATCTGGGGGAGGCACAACCACTGAGCTACATCGTTATAACAGGTTCCAATTTTCTGGAGAGCCTCAACACCTTTACGGATTTTAGCAGCTTTTTTATGCAACTCTGAATTTTCATCATTTAAATCCTCATAAAGACCACCTAAGCGGTCAAGCAACCCATTTTTCCGCAACGACTCCTTAACCTTAACCAACTCAGAAGAACCCAGTTTAGCATCAGCCGGAATCTCTTTCATGGATTCATCCAAATCAGAAGCAACCCCCCGCAACTCATTTGCCAGCTCAACATCATCTGGGCTACCTAATTCACGAAATCGACGAGCAAGAGCATTGAGCTCCCCCTGAAAATTAATCGAACAATCTTGGAAAGATATGTTGATAATTTGAGACATATCAATATGCTTAGAATGATCATCATGAACAGAGTAATCATGAGTAGAATGATCATCGCGGGTAGAATGATCATCATGGATGGTGGTTTGGGATTTGTTGATGTGTTTTGAGTGGTCAGCGTTTTTGTCACGCATTATAACATCACCATTTATTATTGTTAAACCATAACCCCAGATTGTTTCGTTAGGTTCAATTTCTGGGAAGTAGCGGTTACCGGTAAGTAGATTTCGACCTCGTTTAGCATGCTCAATAATTTGTGACTCCGTTTGCATAAATGCAGTAGAGTCATCAACCGATAAGCGTTTATCTTCAGAATCAAACCCCACAGAGGGAAGAAGAACCTCATATTTTAGCTCAGGCCGATTATGTTTATAGTCATCAAAAATGCTGTTTAGGGTATTGCGCAGATGCGCCAGGTACTCTTTTTGTTTAGAACCCCTAACAAGCACAGTTATAGTACGTGCACGATCATTTTCTTCCACAAGCGCAACAGTATCGCCAAAATGAAGCACCGCACCAAACCGCCACGAATTCTGCTCATCTAACTCCTGGGAATGCAAAACAGCTAAACGCGCTACAGTGTAGGGCGGCAGAGCCTGATTTGCACAGTAATCCAACCGTAAACGGTCGCCAAAATTAAACTCAGGAAGCCGGGAATCCTTGGGACGATCTGTGGGAAACAGCAACGGGACAAAAATCGCCTGAGTATTTTTAAAAAATGCCAGCTGATAAGCCTTCATCAAACTAAACAGAAAACCCGCTTTACCCACATATTTGAAGGCATCTTTACCGGTAAACATTTTATGAAAATCTGCAATAGAGAGCACTGTTTTTTTGTTGTTTGAGCCCCAGTTAATTAGCCGATATATGCCATGGCTGATCCAGCTGGGATTTAGCACCAGGGTATCAAAGACACACAGATCAGCATCGTCATAACACAAACAAATGCCCAAATCATGGAGGTCTTTTAGCAACTGTTTTCTATCGGCTTCTGTTTCAATGCCGCTTTCTTTGGCGATTTTATCAAATTCAGCACGATCAAGAAACTCGTTACCTTGTTTAAAGCGCTGCCCAAGGGCCTCTTTGACTTTGTATACGGGAGCGGCTATTTGGGTGTTTTTCCAAAGCGGATTCTCACGCAAAATCGTTATAACCGTTTGACGAAAATCATCCAAGACTTTACCGCCGGCGTTTATATCAACGGGATAAAAACCCACAATTGAGGGAAATTCGCGCCTCAAAGTATTTTCGGGTACGTCTACATGATGTTTATCTCTGACATTAATAAGAACTAGAACCGGGGAATCTCCGCCGTGATTGCGTATTTGCTCCAGCCAGTATTCGGTACGGCTGTTACCCTCGGTGCGTCCATCAATAATCATTATGTACAAACATCGCTCAGACATAAAGAAGCGATGAGCCGCATGTGTTATGACATGGCCAGCAAAATCCCAAATATGAACATTAACTCCGCTCTCAGGCTGGTTGGGTTCAGGGGGTATGGTCCAGTCCAAAACATCCACGCCCTCTGTGCTTTCATCGTTTTTAGGCATGGTGTGAGAAGGGTCTTTTAGGCGTCGGGTAAGAGAGGTTTTGCCTGCCCCTTTATTGCCTAAAATAAGAATTCGAGCCTCGTTTAGCCGTGTGGCACCGTACTCTTTTAATTCTAAAACATAGCGGGCAACATCTGCAGCGCCGCGTTCCATGATCTCGCCGGGTACGTTGAGGCGCATCTCAATTTCTGCCCGGTCCTTGTCATCGAGTATGAAGCCCTTAGCAAATATTTGTGCATACCACTCAGCCCAATATTGACAACCTAAATCGTGTAGAGCTTTTTGGAAATTGCTCCATATTTGTCCATATATGGCGGTGTCATTTTGGAATTTGCTCTTTTTGGTTTTTATTATTTCTAGGTCCTCAAGTAGTATGGGTCGCAGGTCGATTGATTGTTGGGCCGCAGCTCGGGTGGCATCAGCAGCGGTGGCATATGCATTGGCATCGGCAATGGCGCTAGAGGTGTTGGCGGCGCGGGTGGCATCACCGGCAGCGCGGGCAACATAGAAAGCAGAACGTGCGTTGACATCAGTGTTACGAGCAGCATAGGCGTCGTAGGCTGCATCAGCAGCAGCACGAGAAGCATAGAAAGCGGTACGAGCGTTAGCGGTGTTGGAGGAGACATTGAGGGTAGTGGTGGTGCGGGTGGCAAAAAACGCGATATCTATGGCTTTTAATACTGAGAGCAGGTGTCTTTGTCGTTTATTTTCGTCTTGGGTATGTTTCCAGTAATCAAAACTGCCAGCTGCAGTCATAAAGGGCAAAGCGCGCACTGCACACAGCCAAGCAAAATAGCAAATGTCTTCACGTGAAAATCCAGCTAAATTTTTTCGAACTTGGTTTTCATCCATACTAAATTTTTCATCCATTTTGATTTTTTCATCAACCTCAGACATTTTTTGCATATCCGAGTACGTGGATGGTGCACGCCTATAGGCAAGACTAAAATTTTCACCCATATCAAACTCGCCCAATAATCCACACACTGTGAAAAAACATAAGGCAACTATTTGGAACCGCACAACTCCAAATCGTTTGAGCAATATTTTTTCTAACAAAGGTATTGTGCATATTTGCCGCACATACCACATATGCTAATATAATGGCTAAATTACCCACGAACTAATTGACCCGAAACACAAATATTGAAATCACGCGCGGACTCGATTACAACATCTCCTGGGATATTTCGCCAGTGACCGAATGCCTGTTTAGTTGCATCATCATTTCCAAAAACACAGGCATTACGTGACCCATATACACGTCCGTCAACCATAGCCATGACATGTGCGACTAAACCGGGCATGTAATCCCCCGTATTGATAAAAGCAACAAATTGACCTCCAACATGTTGTCTAAACTGTCTAAGGACAACATCAAAAGGGACAGGCGCCCTAATCACCCTCTGAGAAGGATGACGATACACCACAGAATAATTCCCAGCTGTTGTCATAGAAGCTAAATATCCCCAGGAACGCACATCAAACCCCTCATCTCTCAGATATATCCAGGCAGATTCCCAGCAATTACCAACAGAAGATAGTTCATTAGAAGTATACCGACCAACAGTTTTTCGGGGAAACCTTTGTTCATAATATGAGACCGGCACACCTACAGAGTTTGGAACTGCCACATTTATCAACCACATTTTTTAGTTTGTATGTAACGTTTTGTTACAATTAAGTAAATTACGTCAGATAATTTAAGTTAAATGAGTTGTTTACGAAATAACCCTTAGAAACTGGTGCACTCAAGCCTCGCCGCCATACAAGCAGAAACACAGATCAAATCAGGCAGACATCGCCTTGATGAAGCACTAAAAAACAAAAAGAACGGTTCAGGCGTTTTGTGGTTTTTCTGGCAATTGGCGAGATTTGGCTGAATTATGTTCAAAGTCAGTTCATAAATCACCCATTTAGCTCAAATTAATTTTAAATAACACGACTAACTGCGACAAAAATACTACACAAAACAAAATAAGAAACAAATCCGGCGAAATATACGAAATATAGATCGTTTGAATTTACAATAGAAAACTTTTCAGGACAAGACTTATACCTTGGCCTACGAAAACTTTGCACATGGCAGATGGGGGAGACATCCCCGATGATCAAAAATCAAAATGCATCCCAAATGGGACAAAAGGATTACTAAAAGTTTGTAGCCGTGATGGGGCCCTAGTTAGAGTAGACGACGAACTATTATGGAAAGGCGTCCAAGATGGTGCTGACTTTCAAGTGCGCTTTAGCAACCCTACACGGGCAACAATAAAGTAACTGCATCTATCAACAGTACAAATTACGGCGCCATACAGTGAGTTCAGTACGCGGAAACAACACCAAAGCAACTATCCTTTTTTAAGAAATAGTGACCGGTTGGATTTTTGCACGCCGGCAAAAAGCCCCTCACAGAGCCGTTACCACTCGCAACAGGGCAACAATTCGGAGTGCAAAAATCACCATCCACACACCACACAAAACAAAAATTAAATCAACAGCCGCATTGTCGGATTGGTAAATAAAGCCCGTCAAATCAACGCTCCATTTCAAAAACACCCCTTTGATGCTAGCAGAAATTCGCTACATGCAACGGCTGTGATGCTGTGGGATTGTCGAGGCTTTTTTAGAGTTTTTCTTTGGGCGACAAATTATCGGGATTTAAGCTAAAACATACTCAGAGTCATTTCATAAACTACACATTCGATTTAAATTAGCCTCAAATAATATAATCAAATGTGACAAAAATGTTACATAAAAATAAAGCAGAAAAAAATTTAAAAATAAGTGATTTGGTGAGATGCCCATGAATGTCAAGTCTGTCGATTCTTGCCTTCCAGAAAATGGCGTTAAACCATTAAATGATACCGAAATGGTGACCCTCAAACAAGAGCGGCCATCCACACCGGTTAACTTGAAAGGTAATTGGGGACCCCTCATCTGGACTGTTGAAGCACACATCGATAATGACGACCTTAAAAAAAGCTATTTCCAAGTCAATGTGTCTGCCTATAGCAAACAAATAATCAATGGAAGACTAGACATTGCTAACCCCAAGATAGCCGTAGATATCAACGTGTTCGTAGCTAAGGGTCATGTAGCTACATATGTCGACTTTAACAAGAAAATGGTAGGACTAAAGGGTCATATCGAGAGTAAATTCTCCAAAAAAGTAGAATTTGACATATCATTATACAGTTTTTAAAACTGAATCTACAAATCAACCCCATTTCCTCTAATCCCAAGTAGGCAAACGCAAAGATATTTTTGTGCATTTGCTGACTTGGCCTTTTTACAGAATTAAACCCAAAATCACAGTTTTAGACAATATATGTTTGAGATTTTACACCACTATTTAATACGGAGAGATTAAAGTTTTGTATTGAGGAAAATTGTTCAAAAACTTGGAAAGATATTGTTTCTTGGGAGTAAATTGTGAAACTGCCTCAAAGTCAAATACCAAAGATCTGGCACAAATAAGTGTAGCCAAACCTGCCAAGCAGTAGCTTAAGATAACAAAAAATAAAGATTGAAATTTGGAGGATTAGATCATGCGTTTGACGAGGTCATTGATGGCTTCGCCGCGGTAGCCTGCTTCGCCGCCTGTGCGGAAGGATTTTTTGATTGCGCCGTGGTAGCCTTTGCTTGGGGGGTGGAGTTTGAAGCGTGCTTCGATGGCGGGTAGGTTTTTGTATGCGATTTTGCCGCTTAGGATATCATCAGCTATTTCGTCGATTGTTTGGTAGCCTGTTACTGCGAGGTTTTCGGCGAGTTTTTTGTCGCCTGCTAATCTGCCGCGTTTTTCTAGGAGAGCTATGACGGTTTCTTTGGTGGGTTCGCCCCAGGTGACATAGTTGTTGACGCGTTGGAGCATGCCTTTGTAGGCTGGGCGGTTGTCGATGAGGATGGCGTGGTTTGTGTGTGTTAGGCGGAGGAGGTCGAGGGTTTCGCGTGTTTCTCTGCGGGCGCTGATGGTTCCGCGGACTTTGATGACTATGATGCTTTTGATGTCGTTTGGTTGTGTTTGTGTTTGTTGTGCCATGTTACTTCACCCAATCGGTTGTTGTAATTAGGTTATAGGTTTTGGTTAGTCCGTCAAAGATGGCGCATGCGTATGAGGGTACGGTTCTTGTTGAGCCGTAGCTACGCATCCAGAGGTCTTTGACGCCTGCTAGTCCTAAGATGACTTTGGCGACTTCGCTTGAGACTAGACCCAGGCCTCTTGGGCCGGGGACGATAACGACACGGACACCGCCGCATTTGCCCTCTACTTGGAAGGGGACGCTGTGGGGTTTGCCGCATCCGCATTCCCAGCTTCCGCATCCGCGTTTAACGGGGATGACGTTTAGGCGGGCGTTGACTGCGGCTTTTTCGATGGCGTTGCGGACTTGGCTCGCTTTGCCTTGGCCTAATCCGATGTAGCCGTCGCGGTTGCCGACTGCAACGATGGCTTTGAAGCGGCTTTTTTCTCCGGCGTCGGTTTGTTTTTGGACGAGGTTGACGTTTATGACTTCTTCTTGGAGGTCAGGTAATAGGGAGTCGACGATTTGTGATTCGCTGATTTTTATGCCTGTTAAGAAGACTTCTTCGATGGTTGTGATTTTGCCTTCTTGGATCATTTTGCCCAAGCGAGTTCTTGGGACCCATTGTTCGAGACTTTGTGCGCGACGATCGCTGTCTCGGCTTCTATCTCGTTGGTTTCTGCTCATTCTTTCTTTTCACCCTTCTTTGGTTTGGCGACAGCTTTAGCAGCTGGCTCCTTTTTTTCGGGGGTTTTCTTTTTGGAGGATGCTTTTTCTTTAGTGGGAGATTCTTCTTCTATTTCTTCTTCTTTGGCGGCTTTGGTTTTAGCCGGGGCCGTCTCTGCTTTCTTTACGGAGGCTTTTGTGGGTGCGGCTTTTTCTTTGGCAACTTTGGTTGGGGCCTCGGTTTCTTCAGGCGGGGTTTCTTTGGCGGCTTTGGTTTTAGGCTTCACCACTTCTTCGGGAGCTTTTGCTTCTTTTGTTTCGGTTGGAGCTGTTTCGGTTGCTTTAGAGGGCTTTGGTTGTTGTTGCTCGGTTGTTGCTGTTGGCTGGGTTTCGGTTGGTTTGGGTTTTGTTGTGGGTTTGGTTTCGGTTTTGGGTTTGGGTTTTGTTTTGGGTTGGGGTGCGCTTGGGGGTTCGGGTGCGACTTGGGCGTCTTTGAATGCTACTATGATGTTGTTTCGGACTTTGCTGAAGTGTTCGGCTATGGTTTCTGGTGCGATGCCTTGGGCGTTGTATTTGGTGAATTTGGCTTTGTAGGTGTTTGTGTCTTCGTCTGTTTGGAGGGCTTTGGCGTAGTATGCGATGTGGTCGCCTTTGGCGCGGTTTTCGACGATTTTTTTGTCGCCGTGGGGGATTTCGACGTTTGCGTCGATGACGCCGTGTAGGATGGCGAAGATTCTTGCGCCTTTGGTTGGGGGGATTAATCCGATGTCTAGGATGGCTTCGTCTATGCCTGCGGTTTTTGCTTTTAGGCCGCAGAGTAATCCGGTTAGATATGCTGCTGGGAGGTTGCCTGCGGGTGCTTTCCAGCCGTATTTTTTGATCAGTTCGCGGCTGTTGGCGGCGGCTACGGTGTGGTCGCCGATGGGTTTTGCGATGATTATTTGGGCGTTTGCGTTTTTGAGTGAGGTTCGGGTGACAAGCCGTGGTCGGCCAGATATGACTAGTGCTTTACGTGCTTGGTAGTCTGTTTTTCCTTCGCGTCTGCGTCTTAGCTGAACGCGGTAGTTGCTGCTGTTTGCCATTTAACGTTTTCTCCATAGGTCGTTTTCTTTTAGGTGACGTTCTAACTCTGCGATGGAATCAAATCTGCCGCTACCAGCTATACGGTAGTATTGGGTGTAGGTGGTTTCGCTTATAGTGCGGCTGGCTTTTAGTTCGCGGAGTTTGCGGCGCAGAGAGCGGATTTTGAGCATCCAAGCGTCTTTTTGGGTGACCTTGGCGTATCCTGCACCTGTGACACTGCCGGGGCCGCTTCGTCTGCCGAGGCGTTTTTTAGCGCGTATGGTTTTTGCGCGTGAGCGGCTTACGCCTTTTTGGGGTAGGGAAACGATGACTTTTTCGTGAATGAGTTTGCGAATTTCTTCGCGTGTGATGGCGCCATCTACATCATCGATGCGGTCAGGGTTTATCCAAACGCGGTTTTGGCCGATTTTGAGGATCTGGGCTGCCAATCGTCTTTGTCCGCTTAGATTAGTCATTGCTTTTTGTCTCCTTTCTTGGATTTATTAGATTTCTTTTCTTTTTTGGGTGCCTTCTTTTGTTTCTTTTCTTTTTTAGGCTTAGACTTTTCTTTGCTTTCTTTGGCTGCTTTGGTTGTTTTTTCTTCGTCAGTGGTTTCTGTTTCTGTTTCTTCGTCGTTTTCTTCGTTTGTTTCTTTGGGTTTTGTTGTGGCGGTGAAGTTTAGGATTTTTATGTCGAGTTCTTTGGCTTTGGTGATGATATCTGCGCGTTTTCGTTTGCCGACGGTGTGGCCGATGCGGATAGCTTGGGTTTGTGCGTCGATGTTGGTTAGATCATCGACATTGTGGACTATGACTTCGCGGTAGCCGGATGGGTGGAGGTAGCGGGCGATTTTGGGGCCTTTGTAGCCGGTGCTTGGTCCGGGTGGCCAGCCTTTGATTTTTCGGCGTATTTTGTTGTCGAGTCCTCGGGGTTTGCGCCAGCTTAGGCTAAAGCGTGCAAACCGCCAGCTTTCCGCGCGTACAAAGTTTGGTTTTTTGTTTTTAGCGCGGGCTCGGACTTGGAGGGCTTTTCGTGAGGGGGAAACTTTTTTTTCGCTCATTATGCCATACCTTCGTTTCGTTCATAGACATAGATGCCGTCAAGGAAGACACGGGGGTCTTTTTTGCGGACTTTGGTGGATTGTTCAATATTTGCGGCGGTTTGGCTGACGTCTTCGAGGTTTATACCTTCGATGATGATGTCTTCGGGTTCAAGTTGAACTTTGACACCGCCCAAGATTTCGACGCATCGGGGTCTGCGTTCGCCGGTAAAGTTTTCTATGACCAGGAGGGATTTGCCTTGTAGTTTAACTGTTATGGGGAAGTGGGAGAAGACAATTTTTAGTTTGTATGAGTAGCCTTTGGTGACGCCTACGATCATGTTGTTTATATGTGAGTAGATGGTGCCGACTAGGGCGGCTTCTTTTTTGCGCGGCCATTTGGCGGATATGCGGACGTTTTTGCCTTCGCTTGCTATCTCTATGGGGGCAAAGGAGAAGTCGCGTGTGATGCTACCCTTGGCACCCTTTACGCTGACAACTTTGCCAGTTAAACTGAGAGTTATATCGTCTGGGACTTCAACTGTTCGGGATACTTCTGGAAGACGCATTGTAATGTTCTCCTAATACACGAAGGCTAGCAGCCTTCCTCCAATGTTTTTCTCTTCGGCGTCTTTGTGGGCAATGACTCCTTTTGAGGTGGAAACAACCATGATACCCACATCACGTGAGGGCAAAAATCGTTTTTCCCAATCCTCATATTCGGTGGCTTTAACTGCGAAGCGTGGTTTTACAGGGCCGCATTTGTTTATTCTGCCAAGGAGTTGGACTTTAAATTTGCCTTGACGCCCGTCATCGATGAATTCGAATTCGCCTATGTAACCGTTGAGCTGCATGATACGCAAGACGCGTCCCAATAGTTTAGAGGCAGGGCTAATGATGCATTCCCGTTTGTTTCGGGTTTCGTTGTTGATTATGGTAACAAGACCATTAGTTAAGGTATCCATTTTGTTCTTTAGCTCCTACTCATATTTTTTGAAACCTAATTTGGGTGCAGCTTCTCTAAAGCATGTCCTGCATAAATATAAATCGTAACGTCGAATGACTGGACCAAATGAACCGCATCTTACGCATGGACGTGAACCTTTGCCGTATTTTCGTTCTTTTTTGACTTGCTGTTTTCCCATACATTACACCTAGATGATTTCGACTCCTAAGGTTTGTTTTACAAAGACTATGGATTCTTCGGCGCTAAGCACATGCTTTGGACCTAGCGATTTGCTTTGACGTTTGCGGATCGTTATGCGGCGGCCGGGGCGGTTTATGGTGACACAGATATCCATACCGAAGATGCCGATTTCGGGGTCGTATTTGACTCCGGGGATGTCGATGTGTTCTTTGAGTCCGAAGCTAAAGTTGCCGCGGACATCAAAGCAACGCCTGGAGATTTTGTTATCGACTACAGGCAGGATTTTCTTTAGGAAGTCAATGGCTTCCTGCTTGCGCAGGGTTACAACGACCGCGATGGATTCACCTTCACGTATACCAAAGTCGCGGACGGATTTTTTGGCGCGTCGCTTAACAGGGTTGCGTCCAGTGATTTCTTTTAGCACCGAGTTGGCTTTTTCAAGAGGTTCGCCGGATTTGCCTGCGTTGAGGTTCACAACGACTTTCTCAATCTTGGGCTGGAGCATTGGCTGCTCTTGCCAAGTTTTAATTATTGCTGCAGTCGCATCAGACATTTACAAGAGCCTCCAGGGTGTTAATCATTGGGGCAGTCTCGCCGATAGAGAAGACAAAGTCCAATATTGTTTGGTAACGTTGGCCTTGGGCATCCTCGATCATAACTAGAGCTTGGCGGCGTTTTTTAGCTTCAGTCTTTTCGATCTCTACAATCTTTCCGACTTTGCCAATGTTTTTACCACCGGTAATTACTGCGAGGTTGCCTTCTTTGGTTTTTAGCGTTTCAGTGACCTGTTTTTGAGGATAGCTAACCTTTAAGATATCAAAGGTATCATAGGTTACCTCAACAGGATTTTTGGGATCAGCTACTTTTATGAGCATAAGTGAACCGTTATGCACTGCAACCTGGACACCGTTATGAACGGTAGATTTGTTTTCAACTCTTAGCAGAGAAACACTGGATTCCTCTTTGCTAATAGGAGCTAAATACAAGCCTTTATGAGACGGCATAAGACGGTAGTACTTGTTACTTGCAGGCAGGGAAATAATATCCATCAAGCCAACGGGACTGTCGTCTTTTTTGCAGACTTTACCGTTAACTAGAACTTTGCCTTGAGCAATGACAAGCTTGCCTTCTCTTCGTGTTTGCACTACGCCTAGCATCTCACGCATAACCAACGTCAGGGGAACACTTTTCTGGAGTGAATGTGCACCTGGAGAGGGCTTCACAACCCACGGAGATGTTTTTCTGTGGATAGGCCAGAATGCTGGTGCTGGATTACGTTTCAGCCTTGCGGTTTTTCCTTTTTTACCCAATTTATTCTTCGTCTCCTACATCATCATCTTGAGAGGCTTCTTCAGTCTCTTCTTCGGGCTCATCAACTTCTTCGTCTTCGAAGGTTTCTTCGATTTCGGGTTCATCTTCTTCTTTGACTGGAGCCTTTGTTTTAGCAGAGGATTTCTCGGCTTTCTTTGCCTGCTTATCCTTTTGTTTTTTATCCTTCTTTTCGGGCGCGGTTTTCCGTCCGAGGATGTTTTTGCGCCATTTATCGTCTAGGTTTAGGTTGCGGATTTGGACTTTTGAGGGGTGAACGGCCAAAAAGATGTTTGTGCCATCCACTTTTTCACGGGTTAGACCTTCGAGGTAGATACGATAGGTCTTTAGATCAACGCGTGAGACTTTGCCTTCAAAGCCTTTGTTGTCACCGCGCATGATGCGTACAGTGTCACCTTTGCGAATAGGAAGGGTTTTTGCTCCCTTAGAGCTTGCTAGCTCATTTGATAGGGGCGCGGCCATGTGTTTGTGGCGTAAGTGCGCCGGAGCTTTGAAGAGTTTTTTTCTTTGTTTACCAGGGTTAGTTGTTGTTGATTGCATATTTTCCACCTACTACACTATGATACTTGAGGCACTTGCGATTCTGGGCCAGCGCTCGGCTGCTTCGCGTGCAACTGGGCCGCGGATTTCAGAGCCCTTCATTTCACCCTCAGGGGTGATAATGACGGCTGCATTATCCTCAAATTGGATCCAGACGCCATCAACACGTCTATAGGTCTTGCGTTGCCTAATGATGATGGCTTGAAAGATTTTTTTACGCATATCAGGTGAGCCTTGACGTACTGACACCGTGACTTTGTCGCCAACAGTGGCTGAGGGGTAGCGTCTAAGACGACCCTTGTAGCCCATGGCTTGGATTAGGCGCAACACACGTGCACCTGTGTTATCAGCACATTTAAGCTCTGACCCAGCGACTAGGCCTCGGCTGATTTTTTGGCCGCGGCTAATCATGCCTTTTGCTGTTAGAGCTCTCTGTTTGGACTTTGCTGCACACATCGACTATCTTTCCTCGCCTAATTTTTCGACCACTACGAAGGAAACGGTTTTGCTAAGTGGCCTGCACTCGGCAATTTTTACTCGGTCGCCTTCTTTTACGTCTAAACAGGGGGGGTTGTGTGATGGGATGTGTCCATGTCTGCGTTCGTACCGTACGTATTTCGAGGAGAATTGCATAAATTCTCTATCGACGATAACGGTTTTCTCCATCTTGGCTGTGTGAACGATACCTTCCAGGACGCGACCGCGCACGGCAAGTTCACCGTGGAAGGGACAATTGGGATCCTCACAGGTCTTTTTTGGCTGCTTGAAAGTCATTGACATATTACCATAGCCTCTTTGTGCTTTTCTTAAGCCGGTCCTCTGAGCGGCCGACTAAAAGTTTACCGTCAATTTCAACGACTGTACCATCGTTGAAGGTAAAATCAAAAGTTGCAGCTTCTTTGACTACTACTGTGCTGCAGGTTTTTTGTTGATTTTGGAAAGTGAAGGTGTTTTTTGATTCGCCTATCACTGTGCCGCCTACGCCGATGTAGCTTTTGTTTGAGCTTTGGGCAACTAGGCCGTTTGTGCCGATGAATTCATATCGGATAATATCGGGCGTTACTTTCATTGAGAGGCAGTCTCCTTAGAGTCTTTCTTGGCAGGTTTTTTGGCTTTGTCTTCTTTCTTTGCCTCAGGTGCTTTGCGCATACCAAGTTTTTGCTCATTTTGGATAGTGAGTATTTGGGCGATTGTTTTGCGGAGTTCTCGGATACGGGCAGGATTCTCTACTGCACCACCGGCGTTAACCATGGTTCTTATCCGAGCAAGTTCAACGCGTAAATCAATGAGACGTTGTTCTTGGGCTTCCGCAGACATTTCAGCGATTTCTTTAAGACGCATAACTGGCATTATTATTGTTCCTCCACAGGCTTAGCTTCTTCTTTTGGTTGTTGTGATGTTTCTTCTGCTACCGCGGCTTCTGCTACTACTGGTGTTGGGGGGGTTTCTTCTGCAGGGGGAGCTTGTTGTTCAGCTTTGGGTGCTTCGGGTGCAGTTTCTTTGACTGGAGCTTTGGGTGTAGCTACTGGGGGTGCTTGTTTAGCTGGAGCGGGTGCTGGAGCTGTTGGGGCTACTGTTGGAACGGGTGTGGGTGTGGTTTGGGTGACGATGATGGGTGTTTCTTCTGCAGGGGGAGCTTGGGGTAGGATGGTGACTTTGTCTGGGAAGTGTGCATCTGGGGGCATGAGCTTTACGCGTATGCCGATAATTCCAGGTTTTAGTTGAACGTGTGCTTCAGCGGTTCGCATGGCACGTGCGGCGGGTTCGCCGACAATTGGGAAGTGGCCTGCCTTGAATTTTTCAAAGCGTGCACGTTCAGTTGTGAGTTTGCCGCTGATAACGATTTCAGCGCCCAGTGCGCCTGCTTCCATAACTTGGTTTAGAGCCCAAAAGCCTGCACGTCTAAAGTGTACCCCGCGTTCAAGAGCGGAGGAGACACGATTAGCAACCACATGTGCATTGAATTCGGGAACTTCAATTTCTGAAACACTGATTTGAGGATTGGAAACTTTGAAGTTATGCTCAAGTTGAGCGGCAAGCTCTTTGATAGTTTCGCCGCCGCGACCGATAACAAGACCGGGACGCATAGCATATATAACTACATGAGTGCCCAATGGAGTTTTAGAGAGGTTAACTCCGCCGTATCCGGCACGTTCAAGTTTTTTCTGCAAAAACTCATCGATTTCAGTGCGTTTAATTGATTCTGTTATAAACCGTTTGACTATGCTCATTTACTGTTCTCCTGAGGTAGCTTTCTCTTCGAGCACGATCTCAAAGTGAGTAGTAATTTCATATTTAGGTGAAGCGCGCCCATGTGCTCGGGGGGTATAACGCTTTAGCTTAACGCCGGGATATGCTGCGCTGTGCATAATTCGGAGGTGTTCAACATCTAAGCCCTTATTCTCTGCGTTGGCTTGTGCAGCCTGCAAAATCTTAAGGACTGCCTCTGAGGCTTTTATGGGGTAACGGCCAACAAAACGTTTCGCCATACCGCCTTTATGCCCCAATTTTTTAGTGTATCTTGTGTAGGGAATCGGTTTTTTCTTGGCAGCTACATCACGCAGGTATTCCTTTGCCTGGGAGAGCTCCATGCCTTTGATGGCCTTAGCGACTTCACGGGCGGCTTTGTGAGATACTTTGAGTTCTCTTCCGCTGGCTTTCGCTGTTTTTTCTGGATTAAGCATTTCTTCGATGATTGAATAGCCCCATTTTGGCATTATTATATCTCCGATGCGCAAACAAACACGTAAAAGCGATTTATATGGCTTTCCGTATCACAACTAAGATTTCACTCTTAAACGACTAAATGATGTCCCGGCGAAGGAACCGTTCGAACGCGTGAGGTGTACAGTTCCACGATTACAAATAACCATTTATAGTTTACCCAAAAACAACACCAAAAACCCAAAAATAACCAACCACAAACGTCAAACCGAACCTTTGGAAGCATATTTGTCTCAATAAAGCGTTCACAGTGTCCAATTTATAAGGTATTTTCGAACTAATTTAAAGAGCAGTAACAACATCCAGCATAGTAATCACCATACGGATTTGCTATTATAGTATCTTTGAGTAGGCCAGGAAGTTAAATGCCATAATTGCACGGCCCACGATAGTTCATCAGGTGTTTTCATTACTTCTTATCTGATCCTCCATAAGACTCAAATATTCCATGTACCATGTTTTTCTGATTAAGATCCATCTTATGTTGCATCATAAAATGATAAGCCTCATCTTCGAATCAGTGGCATCTCCCACTCAGTGCAATTCTATATTCCTGAGACTCAAACGCACCAGTACATAATTCACCCAATCTTGGCCTTTTCGTTTACTTTGATCTTCCAGCACACGTATCAGCCAACACAACCGCGGCTAATTCATCAATTCAAAAATATTAAAATGATATTCCGCTATCTCGCCAAGGTTCTTCCGGGGACTCTGAGGCTAAGTGCACATGTATAACAATTTGGCGAATTTTTAGTGCACTCTGGGTCATACAACCAGACACCTTAACGTAATCCCCAGTACCAGATGCAACGCGCAATTCTTTAGATACCGGATTAACGGTTTTACCCCCTAGTCATGGCAACAAGGTATGAAAATCATAAAAATCTGTTTAATCCTTGGAAAATGGCAGAAATGTCTGTTGACACGTTTTATCTCTAATTCCCATTTATAGAGTATATGGCGTATTTATGCAAATTTCGGCAATTAAACGCGCTTCAGTAAATGTTTACGACTTAATACACTGATCTGAGGACATCCAGCAGAGCAAGCCTATGAGCAATAGGGTAACTGAAAACTTGATACGGTTAAATTCTAAAATCGACATAAATCAAGTACCAACCAGTCAAGACTAGGGTAACTTTGCAGAGTTCAGGTCATAATTACAACTCTATTTAGTCACCGCGTTCTTAAAAAAATTTTGCCAGTTACTTAATGTTGAATGATCTATCGTTAGTTGGACACCGCCTGTATAAACCATAGTTGATACATTTGGTGCTTCCTTCGTTGTTTGTAGATACGCCTGCAAATTAAAGGATAATTTCAGTCTATCTGCAATATTAAATGTAAGTGCAACTTTACCCCCTAGGGGGTTTGCTGAGTAAACTCCCAAGGTGTTATTGCTCCAGTTCATATTCAATTTGTGAAAGTAAAATTCTGTTGTGAAATTGCTATGCCACATTGGATTCTTCCACAAATCAGCAACGAGAGATAAACCAAGAGCACGCGTACTCATGGATACTTGTCCTTCTTTCAGAAATTTGGAGACACCCACTTCTGTATTACCAAACATTATCGCTTTGAATGTTAACTGAGTACCGCCAAGTGATGTAGTTATCGCGGATGTATTAAATTTGCCAAGAGCACTACTAAAGGCGTCAAAGTCTTTTGCAATTTGCCCGAGATATGGGTCCCAGGGAGCTCCTTGTTGGGAGGGTGCGAGTTGTGATGATGAATCGTTGGAGAACGGTATCAAAGATGGTTGTTGAGTCGTAGTGAATTGACCACTTAAGGTTAAATCTAAATTGCTCAGGGCGTTTAGACACGGTGGACCTATTATATCACTACACAGGCGCCCCAGTATAGCCTCATTCGTCAGTAGGCCTTCCTCAATTTGGTATGCCTGTTGCCGTTTTGCTAATGCTACAGCATCATCTGTTGTTGGATCCCCAGACTCGGGTACACCGCCTGATGGTGTTTCACTATTAGAGCTATTTTGGATTTTTTTTGTTCCTGTTTGGGTTTGTTGTTGGTAGTGAGTGAGTTCATGTTTTAGAAGGTTTGTACCTTCTTGAGTGTTTGGAACGAACTTATTTTTTCCAAAGTATATATCTTGTCCATAGCAGGTTGCGTTAGCATTTAAGGCGTTTGTTAAATTGACCGCATATGAGTCTGTATGTACTCTAACGGAACCAAAATTGTAACCAAAATCATTTTCCATTCTACCCCTTGTTTTGCCATCGAGAGCTACCCCACCGCTTGAACAACCCAAGTTACCCATTAGTACCCCCATTTCAGATTTTTCTGATGCTGGATCATATGAACTTATTTCACTAAAATTGTATGTGTTACGTCCAATTGGTTCTGTTTCCGCATAGTTGACGCTGGTTTGGGGTTGAGGTTTAACTAGTTCTGAGACGCTATAACTACTGCAATCGTTATTGCCTGATTCTTTTATCAGAGCGCTTTGTTTTTTGTAAATACCCAAGCCACATTACCTCTGAGGCCCCAGCTGTCAAAAATACAGCTAAAGGCATTATTAAATTTTTTGCAAATCAGCCCTTATAACACATAATCTCTATCACCCAAAATATAACAAAAGATTTGTATAAAAAACACAAATATTTAAATAAAATTTAAGAGTATTTTACCACATAGTTTACATATTCATCACTCAACGCATGTGAAAACAATCAAGGACACACCCATAGGCAACGTTTTGTTTGCTCACCAACATCCCCAAATTGGCTGTTTAGCTACGACATCACGAGCGTTTTTTAACTGGTTTTTTGGCAGATTGTTTTTCATCTTTTTCGTCGTCATCTTTTTCTTTGGCGATTTTGGTGCAGTAGTATTCGCCTACGTCTTTTTGGATTGTCCATTTGGCTGTTTTCTTTATTGACATGAGGACGAAGGGTTGTTAAGTCTCGGCGGAAAGCGATATCCATTTCCTTTAGAAAAGTGTAGCATCCCAGATTAGCGATGGTGAGCCGATATTTTCTCCAGCAGTGTGGTTTTTCTTGGAATATGACGCGTTCTTTTCGAAACATAAGTTACGGCTCAGTCGGCGATGTGGGTTGATTTGGAATAATAGCTTTGGGTGGCAAAAAAATTCGTTAAATAAGGGCTGGTGGAAGCGTTCAAAGGTGCATTATTTTTTGGATCACTTTATTGTCTACCAAGTAGCTATTTTGAGGCATGGCTCTTAACCATATTCTCCAGCATTACTGTTTCAAAATGCTCGAGTGCACTGCGAAAAAAGCTTCTAAGAACTGCATTTAAATCCGAGTTAAACTGGGATTCATAGAAATGCCCTATTGCCTCTTTATATGGGACACTGGGGTCGGTCCACTCATCCTCCATATGCCTACCACAAGCAAAACCGTCAGGTGTGCACATAGTAAATGCAGGGGGACAGATATGATCCAAGATAAAATATAGCAACCCACCACAAATATCATATACTCTTGTCCAACAAGGTTCCGAGACCATCTTATTTACAATCGTTTCGCATAGATTATTAAAGTAGGCTATATTGTTACTGCGAAGATCCTTCAGGGTTGTAAAGGGCACCCGTTGTGGATTGTCTTCTTTTTGCTGTATCGCATCTGCCTCGTTAAATAACTTCAAAAGGTCAGCAAATAAGCACGCCTCAAATGTAGAATCATTTGAGAAGTGAGACTTATCATACTTTGGTCCAGGATTATAATCAATAAAATGACCTATTTCATGAAAATAGATCAGAGACTTACCTTCACTAAAGTCCTTCTTATAATTTATATAAACCTTGTTTTCCTCTGGCACATAAATAGAGTCTTCATCTTCAATTTCTTCAACAGTACTTCCTGTAATAGAGGCAATAAATAGTATTTTCGCTAATAATGACCCTCTTTTGAATCCTTCTGTAAGCTCATTAAAATAATCTGCCTCTTTGTACTCTCGCCCATTCGCAGGCACCGCCCCCATAGACCGCCCAGGATGGTAAAACCTGCAAACAGGATGCGCCCCGCGGCCAGATACCCCACCACCATCAGATACCCCACCACCATCAGATACCCCACCACCATCAGATACCCCACCACCATCAGATACCCCACCACCATCAGATACCCCACCACCATCAGATACCCCACCACCATCAGATACCCCAGCAGACTTTTCACCTGCATCATTGTAACGAATGTGCTCGGCGGTTATGGCTTTAAATTCCTCAGTCAGTACATTTTCTAAGTCAGTTTTACTCAGCGGATCACCCCCATCTTGCTCAGGACCGGTCGACGTAAATGCATAGTATTCACGATCAATCAATGGAATTTTAGCAAAGCCATACTCTACAATCAAATAACGTCGATCCGTTTCAATACTTGGATTCTTAGAAATAGTGATAACTTCTTTTAACCAACGACTGTAAAAAGTGAATGCCCAAACGGGTGCGGGTACACTAAAGATCTTTCTTAATTCAATCACCGTAGAGTGCCAGTTATACTTCGTGCTATGCTTAACAATAATTTCCGCAGCAATTCCTAATTGGTCTTTCACAATAAATAATAATCTATCTATAATATCTGAACCTTCGGTTTCCCCCAATGCATCTAAAAGCTTGTCAACAGCAGGGCCCCATCTAGCAATAATAAGATCAAACGTGGACATGCAGGAAACATTGGAACGCCATATTGCCTCAGTTAAGATGTTAACGTCGTCTTTTAATCCATCTGAATGGTTACCTAATGATTGTTTGGTGCCACCTGTTTGTGGTGCTTCTAACGGCTGGTTTTGGATTTTTTTTGTTCCTATTTGATTTTGTTGTTGGAAGTGGGCTAGTTCATGTTTGAGAAGGTTTGTACCTTCGGGGGTGTTTGGGGCAAACTGATTTTTCCCAAAGTAGATGTCATTGCCATAACATGTTGCTTTAGCATTTAATGCATTTGTTAAGTTGACTGCATAATTATCTGTGTGCACTCGAACAGAGTCAAAGTTGTAGCCAAAATCATTTTCCATTCTACCCCTTGTTTTGCCATCAAGAGCTTCACCGCCGCCTGAATTACCCAATCGACTTATCAACACATGTCGCTCAGGTTTAACAGCTGTCGGATCGTTTATGGACAGGCCGCAAAAATTATAGTCATAACGCCCATATTCAAAGTTGGGTTGTTGAGACGACAATAACTCTGAGACCGCAAAACTACTACAGCTACTATTATCTGCTTTTTTATCAGACCGCTTTGCATTTTCATAAGTACTCAAAGTCATGTCACCCTTAAGGTACAAATAGGTCATTTATTGAATATTTATGGAGGTTATTTTAATTTTTTGTATATCAAATTGTTACTTGATTATAGGATTAACATCAATTAGAGAGTATTCCCGTAAAAAACAGAACCTTAGTAGCTAATGTGACGTTTGTTGGAGAGCTGTGGTCTCTGGGGTTTGGTTGGGCTGTTCATGCACTCAATCACCGTATGCTCAGGCGAAAACAACCAATGAGCGCCTTAACCCATAGGAAGTGATGCGTTGTTGCGCACCTAATGCAGATCTGTGGTTTTAGCTGAATGTCACTGAGATGTTTTGGCGGGTTTTATGCTGTTTTTCATCTTTTTCGTCATCATCTTTTTCTTTGGCGATTTTGGTGTAGTAGTATTCGCCTATGTCTTTTTGGAATTTGTCCATTTGGCTGTTTTCTTTATTGACGCGGGGTCGAAGGGTGGTTGAGTCTCGACGGAAGGTGATGTCCATTTCTTTTAGAAAGGTGTTCATGCCGCCGCGCAGGGTTGTTGGGGGGTGAGCGTGGCCGGTTTCTCCGGGTTTGCCATTGAAAACTATGAGACGATCGGCAATGAAGTCTTGGGTGACTACGTCGTGCTCTACCACAAAGGCGGGGATACCATGTGCTTCGACGACTCGGCGCAGGGTTTTGGCTACATTTAGGCGCTCCTCCACGTCTAGGTAGGCGCTGGGTTCGTCAAAGAGAAACAGATCGGCCTTGCGGCTCAGACAGGCAGCTATGGCGACTTTTTGGAGCTCGCCTCCGCTGAGTTCCATGACGTTCCGGTCCATAAGAGTTTGTAGGCGCAGAGGCAGAGCGATCTCGGTTTTGTACCAGCTTGAGGTGAAATTTTCTTTGGCCACATTCATCAACAACTCTTGTACGGTGCCCTCGTAGTCGGGTGCGATGTATTGGGGTTTGTAGCTCACTGTAAGTTTGCTTATCGCGCATTTGTCATCTGTTTCTTCGATGCCGGCGAGCATTTTTACAAAGGTGGTTTTTCCGATGCCGTTGGGTCCTAGTATGCCGATGATTTCGCCGGCTCGGATTTCGCCGGGTTCAACTGAGAGTTTAAAGCCGCCAAAGGATTTGGTCATCGTATTCCAGCTCAGCAAGGGAGAGCCGATGTTTTCTCCGGCGGTGGGGGGTTTTTCTTGGAATATGATGCTTTCTTTTCGGAACATAATGTTTTCATCGGGGATGTAGCCTTGGAGATAGATGTTAATACCTGTGCGAACGCCATGCACATGGCTAACGACACCGTAGACGCCTGGTTCGCCGTAGAAGACACAGATTTGGTCACTGAGATAGTCAATGATGGCTAAGTCGTGCTCAGCAACTATGATAGTTTTTTGCTGCTCTTTTAAGCTACGAATAGCCCGAGCTACCACAAGACGCTGTTTAACATCTAGATAGCTGCTGGGTTCATCAAATAGGTAAACGTCTGCGTCACGGCTCAGAGCAGCCGCAACAGCTACCCGCTGAAGCTCCCCACCGCTAAGCACCTCAAGAGCCCGATCCCAAATATTTTTGAGCTCCAAAGCCTCCGCAATAACATCAAGCGCCTTGCGCTCATCAACCTTATCAAGCAAATCACCGACTTTGCCGGTGACAGCTTTGGGGATCTTGTCAACATACTGGGGTTTACTGCTAATTTTGAGCTTTTTCTCACTCAAACGAGTAAAATAATCCTGCAAACTTGAACCACGATAATACTGAATAATCTCACTCCATTCAGGCGGTGTATCAAATTTGCCCAAGTTGGGTTTGATTTCACCACTAAACATTTTGAGCGTGGTGCTCTTACCGATACCATTTTGGCCCAAAAGACCCAGCACCGTACCCGGAGAAGGCATAGGCAACCGATAAAGTTTGAAACTATTTTCACTGAAGCGATGACTACAATCCTTTTCAAGCTCATCAGGAAGATTAACAATACTGATTGCTTTGAAAGGACACTTTTTAACGCATATACCACACCCACTACAAAGAGTCTCAGAAATAATCGCCTTGTTACCCTCCACACGTATAGCCTCCACCCGACTACGCACCATAGGGCAGAAGCTCACACAAAGCTGATTGCATTTCTTGACCTTACATCGATCAGTGTCTAATACGGCAATACGCGTCATAAATAAACGTCCACTACATCAATAAAAATAGTAAGTTATAAAGCTAAAACCACAAAACCAACCAATCAAACATACCCATCAAGACAACACCAACCATTCCAACAAACTTTTCACATCACCACAATCATAGCAAAGATGTTTGTTAACTACCCCCCACAGCCGCAAAGGCTACAACCCCCAAGAAGAATATGAACCCCAAATAAATTTACTCTATGCCTTTGCAGTCAAAAACAAAATGCCAGCCTGCTACCGCATATTGCCCGGCAACATTCGAAGTTACTGCTTTTAAACTCTCCATAGCAGAGGCTGATCTCTGCGATGTGATAGTGATCGGTGATAAGGTTGGTTTGCAGAGTAATTTTGATATGTTGGCTGAGGACAAAAACACGCCAAAACAGAACCACAACTACACAGTAAACCATAGTATATTCCCAATAGCTCAACCCAGAATACAAATCAAAGGTAACCCGCTTGACAACAATCCCAACAAGAGACAAAGGGATGAAGTTACAGATAACCTGACCCTGCAATTGCTGAAAAATAACCTATTGATCAGGCTGAAATAGATGTACCCGGGAAGTAGATAGAAAAAATGTCGACCGAAAATCAAGAAGTTAGACAAAATAGGAAATCAAACATACAATCAATAAAAGGGCAGGCAATAACAGTTGTGTTAGATGCCTAGTTCGATGAGTTTTAGGGGGCTGTTGATTTCTATGGCTTTGGTCCCGGTGACGATGCTGGATAGTTTGGGGGTGGCTTCTGAACCCAGAGTAACCACAACACTGTCTTTGTAGGTAAGGGTGACTGTTATGCCGGATTTAGCTAGGTCCTCAGCGACCTCTTTGAGCATGCCTAGGCTGTTGCGTGCAGAGCCAAGTTGACCAAATACCCCGGTTAGGCCCTTGTTTTTTTCTGTGCCTTGTGTTGTAGCGGCAAGGGTGTCTTTTATGATGTCTTTATTTAGGGCTTCGATTTCGATTTTTTTGTCGAGCGCTTCGATTTTAAGGGCCTCGGTATTGTTAGCCGATACAGTGACTTTCCCTGACTTTAGCATGTCTGCTAAAACTGCTACAAGAGACATCTTGACGTCCTTTTATGGAGTAGTTAGTTGGTTAGGGTTTTGCTTCTTTAGCATAGACTATATCTAAGACGACAGAGCCGTTGAGTTTTGCTTTAAATCTGCCCAAGTCAAGAGTCAGATCTTCAAAGCTTAGTTTTATATCCGACTCTTTTCCCGCTAGTTTATCCATAACTGCTATGACGGTTGCAGCCATTTCTTGGGCAGTTTTCTCTATTTGGTTACCAGATTGTGTGTCGACCATTAAAATACACCATACACAATAAACACACCATAGCGTAAAAAGCTATTGCCTACAAACACCAACCAGAACAATAATTGTTAAAATTTAAAAGAAAAGTATGTTTGAATTCCTATTTAGGCTGGATTTACCATTCTTCTTCTTCCCATTCTTCATCTTCGCCTTCTTCCCAATCATCTTCCTCTTCAAATATCATTCTCTTTCACCTCCATCAGGACCACACAAAATTATCCTGCGCCCGGCTGGGTTTAAGGATTTAGATTCGTCAACTGACGTTAACATGTAGTATAACCCTTGGAAAAAACCGTTTTTACACCAAGGATTTGTACACTTCACAAACAACCAAAAAATAAGCATAAACAAACAAAACAGCATCAGCTTCTAGTGGGCAGAGTTTTGTCAGCCAACTATGGTTGTTTGGTTTGTGTATAATAATTCTTGGAGGACAATAGTTGTCTGTTATTGCATGTGAGTTACCACAAAATGTATATACGAATTAGACTTAGGTTGTTTAGGTTGTTGTTGGTATGTCAGGTTTTCCTGGTTCGCCGAAGACAAAGATGGGTGCAATAGAGGTTATAAGGGGTAATTCGCCGGCTGAGAGAATCGAGTTTCAGTATAATCCAGACACCATATCGCGTACTCTAACACCCAAATATGGTAAAAGCGGTAATGCTGAAGCGTTTCGCCTTGAAGGTGAACCAGAGGAAGTGATAACAGTAGAGATAGAGTTTGATGCCACAGACCAACTAGAACAGATAGGGACAGCAATAATGAGAGCCCGAAATGAAGAACAACAAAGCAACCAAACACAAATAAGTGTAGAAGAGCCAAAACCTGAGGAGGATTTTTTTGGGGTTAGTCCGCAGTTAGCTGCGTTGGAGTCGATTATTTATCCCACCTCTGAGCAGATCAGTAACAATGCTGACCTAGCAAAGCAGGGTAAAATGGAGATTGTGCCGCCTATCGGACCCTTAGTAATGTTTGCTTTTGGCGAAAGAATGGTTTTACCTGTAAAAATAACTCAATACCAAATCCAAGAGCAATCCTACGATAGCAGACTCAATCCTATTTTGGCAAAAGTGACCATAACCATGAGTGTTCTAACGTATACAGATCTAAAACAGCTCCAAAGGGCTACCACGGCAAATCATAGTATAAAAGAAGAAACGGCGAACATATACTGGGGAACATAGTATGTTTGATTCTGATAGTCGTTATGCGCAGATAGAGGAGGAGGTTTTAACTACTGAGAGTGGTCAGGTGATTAGATATAAAAAACGTCGTTTTCTCCCTCAGGGCGAGAAAATGGAGTTGGTTCAAGAAGTCACCGTTACCGCAGGGGACCGTCTAGATCTTATAGCAAGCAGAGTTTTGGGTGATCCGGAACAGTTTTGGCGCATATGTGATGCAAACAATGCCATGTATCCCTTTGATTTAGTCAACAATGCAAACAAGATTCTAAGAGTGGCACTCGCAGGAACCTAATAACATGTCAGCATTGGGCATATATTTATCTCTACTTATTGGAAAAGACGTGCCAGAACCCGCACCTGCAACAATAATAGATGCTCTGCAAAGTGTAGAGGTAACATCCTCTGATGGGGACCGGGATGGATTTCAACTCAGCTTCTCAATTGGCCGCAGTGGAGTAGCAGATGCCTACGAATACCCCCTGCTTGCTAATCCATTGATTAAAGCATTTAATCGGGTTATAATTATGGTGTCGTTTGGAGTGGTTCCCAAGGTGCTAATTGATGGAATAATCACCCATCATCAAATAAGACTCAACCCCGAACCAGGCAAATCCACTCTTAGCATCACAGGCGAAGACCTAAGCGTCATGATGGGACTAAAAGACAAACAAAAAAAACACCCCAAACAAAGCGTGGACAAAGTAGTTAAAACAATTATTGGGGCGTATTCAAAATATGATTTAGAAGACGATGTGATTGCCCCTGACTCCGCACAAGAAAAGGAGCATGTTCAGAATGCATCAGATTTGAAATTCCTTCAGGAATTAGCAACTAGATATAAATATGTATTTTATGTGGAGTCAGATAGCCAAAAGAAAAACAGGGCCTATTGGGGACCTCCCGACCGTGAAGGTAAACCACAGCAAACGCTTTCATTTAATATGGGGGAGGAGACCAATGTGAATTCTATTAATTTCCAAATGAACGCCCTAAGTCAGAGTGCACTGAAAGGAAAAATACAAGACACCGAAAAGGGCGAAAAAATGGATATCCCCGACGAGACAAATTCCGATACCGCATTTGCAGAACAATCGGTAGATAAACAAGATTCAGACAACCAAGTAACTATCCAATTACGTGAGAGCGGGCTTAGCATGCAAGAAGCCAGAATCAAAGCACAAGCAGAAGCAAAACGCTCAGCCGATGCGCTAACAGTTAGCGGCGAATTAGATTCCATGCTCTATGGTGATGTACTAAGAGCAAGACACCCCGTGACACTACGAGGCGTAGGGCAAGCACACAACGGACTATACTACGTCAAAAGAGTCACACACTCAATTAGCAAAGGAACCTACAAACAAAGCTTCACCCTTAGCCGTGAAGGAACAGGAACCACAGTAACAAAGGTGGATAAAAAAACATGAGCAACGAAGAGCCCCAGAGATTTTTTGGCAAATACCGCGGAACCGTAGCCGACAATAAAGACCCCGAAAAGCTAGGCCGCATACAAGCCAATGTTCCAGCCATTTTTGGTGAAGATAACTCAGACTGGGCACTGCCCTGCACCCCCTACGCAGGCGCAGGCGTAGGATTATTCTGCATACCCCCCATAGGCGCTATGGTTTGGATCGAATTTGAATCCGGCAACCCCGAAAAACCAATTTGGACCGGAGGATTTTGGAACGAAGGCGAACCCCCCGACGACTCAGCAGACCCCGAAATCAAATACCTAAAAACAGACAACACAACCATCATACTAAACGACAAAGAAAAAAGCATAACCCTTGACACCGAAGATATAAAAATAATCATAAACAAAGACGGCATAGAACTAAGTAACAGTTCCCAAAAAATCAAAATAGGCTCCTCAAGCGTAACAATAAACGACGGTGCACTAGAAATAATATAACTACACCAACAATTACACAAAACTAAAAATAAACAACAAGTTACCCAAAGATAACAACATATCTAAATACCAATAACCTTCAAAAAAACACAAAACGCTGGCCAGGCTCTAAGCATATATTTTATGAGGTTACAATATTTGGCATTTATTGTGGTGTTGTTTTGTTTTTGATGTTGTGGGCTATTTGTTGTCCGATTTTTTGGGGGTTGGCGGTTGTGTTTATTTTTAGGGAGTTTACGTTGTAGGTTAGGGGTTTGGTTTGGGTGGTTTTGTATAGGTTGGGGTTTTGGGTTTTTAGGGTGCTTGTTAGTTCGGTTATTATCATGTTTTGTATGTTTGTTTGTTCGTGTGGGCTAAAGCCGTGTAGGACGAGTTTGTCGATTTTAACGTTGATTTTCATGGGGCCAGTTTCCTGTTAGGGGTTTTTCCATTTTTATGTATTCAACTTGGGCGGCTCGTTTTATGTGTTGCATGTTTATGGGTGTGTTTTCGTTTGCGGCAAGAAAGGCGCTGTAGAGGGCAATGTTGCGTATGTTTCCGCCTGCGATACTGAGTTTGGCTAATTGGGTAAAGTTTAGATTTTCAGTGGGGGTTTTTTTGGGGAATATGTGTTGCCAGATTTCGAGGCGGCTTTTTTCGTCGGGGAAGGGAAAGTTTATGATGAATTTAAGTCGTCGGATAAAGGCGGGGTCTAGGGTTTCACGCATGTTTGTTGCTAGGATGGCTAGGCCGCGATAGTTTTCCATACGTTGCAGTAAGTAGTTGATTTCGATGTTGGCGTGTCGGTCGTGGCTGTCTTTTATTTCGGTGCGTTTGCCAAATAGGGCATCGGCTTCGTCAAAGAAGAGTATGGCGCCGGTGTCTTCGGCGGTGTCAAAGAGTTTGGAGAGGTTTTTTTCGGTTTCGCCGATGTATTTGTTCACAACTGCAGAGAGATCAATGCGAAAGAGGTCTAGGTGGAGTTCTTGTGCGATGACTTCGGCGGCCATGGTTTTGCCGGTGCCGCTGGATCCTGAGAAGAGAACACTTATGCCTAGGCCGCGGCTGCTTTGGTCTTCAAAGCCCCAGTCTTCATAGACTTTGGGTCGTTGGGCGACGTGGATGATGATGTCTCTGAGTTGTTGTTTTTCGCGTTCGGGTAGCACTAGGTTGTTGAGGTTGGCTTTGGGAGTTATTTGTTGGGCAAGTTCGGAGAATTTGGGGCGGCAAACTGCACAGGCGGATTTCCACAATCGAGTTGTCACATCTAAGTCTTCATTGTTGTGTAGGGTAGCGTGGTTTGTTGCGGCTTTGATGGTGGAGGCGTTAAAGTTGAATTGGTTTACTAGAATAGAGAGGGTATTTGGGAGGTTGGGGGTTTGGGGATTTGTTAGGTTTGTTTGCCAGAGTTGGCGTTGTTCGGTTTTTAGGGGTTTGTTGACTTGGAGGGTTAGGGTGTTTGGGGGGGTTGGGTGACGATCTTTTGTTGCTAGAAAAATGGGGCCGCAGAGTTGTTCTATGAAGCGCAGGGTGGCTTTTTGGGTTTGGATATTGGTGGTGGGGATATCGTCGGTTGTAATTATTAGACCTGCGCCAAACAGGGTGGCTTCGCGGGTCCAGAGTTGGGCTAGTTGGGTGGTTTCTCTGGGTTTTTGGGGAATTAGTTCGGCGGGTAGTTGCCAGAGGGTTAATCCTTGGGTGGTGAGAGCGGTTTGGGCGATGGTGAGTTTGTCGGTTTGGTCAATACCACAGAGTTGTATTATGGTGAGTTTTTCTTTGTTGTAGTTGTTGTTGTGCCAAGTGGTTTGGATTTGGTTTGCGATGTGTTGGTGTGATTTGACGGGGGAATCGTTGTTGTTTGGGATGGGGGTGATTATGCCTTGGAGTTTGGTGTCGAGGTAGAAGACGCCTTTGAGGTAGTGCAGGATACGTTCGGAGATGTGTAGGGGTGTGGTTGTGATGGAAGTGTTTAGGGTGGGGTTGATTTCTATGAGGTGGAAGCGTCTTAGAGGCGAGGCGGGGGTGAGGGCGCTCCAGTGTGCGTTTGGGAGACAAGTTAGGGCTAGGCCAAAGGTGGGGTAGGTTATGTTGGGGTTGTTATTGGCTTCTGCTATGAGGGTTCTAATCTCGGATTCTAGCTCATAGCCAGCGCATAGAGCAATCAGTTGGGCTTCGAATTTGGATAATCCAAAAAGATACTGTAATGTTTCAATAGAGGGCACTCCATCAACGGTATCAGGCTCAGAGTTAATTTCATTGGGGGGGGTTGTGTTTTCGATTTTGGGAGGTTGTTCATAGGGGTGGCCGATGTAGTGTTTTAGCAGGGTTTTAACTTGGTTAATGCTTGAGGTCAATGAGTTTGGGGGGGGTTGGAGTTTTGTTTTATACATCGCGGCACCGTCATTATTATTAGGAGAGACTTGGGAGACCTATTTTTTAGTTGGGGGTTTTTGTTGCAGGGGGTTGATATGTAGTATGCGTTTGTCTACTTGTTTGGAAGTTTCTGGTTTTTTGGTGCTTTCAAGTAGGAGTACGCTAACGTGGTATGCGGCTGAGAGGTGGTATTCGGTTTGGGCAAATGTGGACCAGAGTTTGGTTAATTCTTCGATGGAGAGTGATTCTAGGCTGATTTTTAGGGATTCGGTTTGGCTGGCAAGATTTGAGGCCGCTATGAATTCTTCGCCTTCCGGTTTGAGTTGGGCAATTGTGTCTATGGTTTCTTTGATTTTGCGTTTGGGGATGATGGCATTTTCATGTAGGGCAATCATGGCGCTAGACAGCATCAGCTGAGCCTTTAGTTCATGGGTAGATGCGGCGCTAAGCAGGTAGTGTAGATCAAGAGCAAGAAGAGGTTTTGAGAGCATACGGTTGCCATTTTGGTGTATGGTGGGTAAATCGGCGTTACGGTAGGCGATGTTTGGGGTTACTTGGTAGAGAAACAGGTTCAAGATATCATTGTCTTTGGTTAGGTTTTTTAGGACAGTAGCAGGTGTGGAGGTGCTAACATCAACAGAACCACCGTCAAGTACACTTTGACTCTCGCGTAATATTTCACGGATAACTGCAGTTGCAGTTGCTATAGCGCTATAATCACTCATGTTAATTTTTCTCCGATCGTTGTTTGAGATAATCACTAAGAGACAAAACAGGGGCAGGGGGCAACTCAACCGGTGGCTCAGGGGCTCTCACAGCATGAACCTCGATACGACCAATATGTATGGTGACAGTGGTTTCAGGCTCTTTAGAGGGGGACTGGACCTTAGCAGAAAAGAGGGTATTCATCGGAAGAACAGGTTTAGGCGGCTTTGCCCTAAGTTCACCGGGGATATTTTGTGTATCAATGTTTAGGGGTGTTACTGCAATTGGAGACGGCAGGGGTTTAGGAGAAACCAAAGACACCGGATGCAGAGAGGGAATTGGTTGAGGTGTTTTAGGCTGGCTCACAGGCTCAACTATGTTTTCAGAAACATCCAAAGAAGAATCCGCCTCAAGACTAGGGGAAGATGTTTGTATCACGTCCTTTTGGGCAGTGACAAGAGGTACCGGACCACTTTTGGAACCCAAAGAGACATTAGAAATTTTTTCAGAAAAATCCCCAGAGCGATGTTCAAGAACGGCGTGTGTCACATCCGCAAGTTTGAGGCTGTAATCTTCAAAATTACCTGCAAAAGATGAATCTATAGGTTTGGTTGCGGGGTTGATTTCAACTGCGGCATTTGTATGGGTTTGCTCTGCATCAATAGGGGGGTCAGAGTTTTTTTCGGTTATGTTTGTTTGTGCACTGGTTGGAATTTTGGGCAGGGGTTCTTTAGGTGGATATGCAGAATTCCAACGATCCCCCAAAGAAGATGCCAGTTCAACAGACTGCTCGTTTAATGTTTGTTTGTTAGGTGCCAACTGCAGAGAAGCCTTTTGGGGTCCAACTATAGAATCTGCGGTAGCACGCTTAAGTTCTCTGTTGGTTAGCTCGATTATCTGTGTATCAACATCCAGCTTTGGAGCCTTAGCTAAAAAAGTGCCAGATATCTCCTCAGAAGAGTCTTGAGTAATTTTTTCTTCAGTTGAATCAAACACCATATACTTGGGCGAATTTGGCGGCTCTTGAGGCACCAAATCAGGTCTCAACCCCTCATAATTAACCGAATCAGACACAGACCGAACAGAAGAAGAAGAAGAACCCTCAACTGACAAAGAATCCACTACTACCACCGCTTTAGAAGAATCAACCAATTTTTGCTCAGACACAGACCCCTGTTCACG